>NZ_JAAHGK010000003.1:21929-37228 GCF_010672505.1 Okeania sp. SIO2B9
TGCCGATCTTCCGGTCAATGGGCGGATTCTTTGTATCGGTGTTGGTTTCGCCCTCAAGGATATTTAGTTAGTGCGGATTTAGCGTCTGATATGTCCACTTCGTCCTATTTCCATTGATATCATGTCCGTTGGTATCGTTTGTGTAAACCCAAGGGTAAATATCTACAGGAAATTTAGATTTTTTTCTGGCGAGGGTAGCCTTCTTCCCTTTTCTTTACTCTTCCCTCTTCCCTCTTCCTTCTTGCCTCTTCCTTCTTCCTTCCCTTTGCTATACAATGCCGATCTTCCGGTCAATGGGCGGATTCTTTGTATCGGTGTTGGTTTCGCCCTCAAGGATATTTAGTTAGTGCGGATTTAGCGTCTGATATGTCCACTTCGTCCTATTTCCATTGATATCATGTCCGTTGGTATCGTTTGTGTAAACCCAAGGGTAAATATCTACAGGAAATTTAGATTTTTTTCTGGCGAGGGTAGCCTTCTTCCCTTTTCTTTACTCTTCCCTCTTCCCTCTTCCTTCTTGCCTCTTCCTTCTTCCTTCCCTTTGCTATACAATACCGATGCTACCGGACATGATATGACTTCTCTTTCCTTAACTTGACACCAATGGTTGAAAACGCTAAAATTGCCAGAAGTTAATTGTGGAATTAGGAAGAATGTCTCTAGAAGATTTGTTGTCATCTAATTTTTGGGTTGCCAAGATGAAAACCTACTTCAAGGTCATGGACACTAACCAAAATGGTTTTTTGTCGCGCTCTGAATATGAAGAGATTGCGGAGCGGTTGGTACAAAATCAAAACGATCGGTCGAAAGACGAAGAAATTCGTGCAGTGTTTCGCTCCCTGTTTGATAACTTTGTTGCTGGAGGCAGTGAGGTAGATGCTGAAACCGAGATCGGTTACGAAAAGTTCCTAGCCAATGCTGCAAAGGCGGTCTCGTTGATGCAATCGTCGCGTGAAGCGGGTAGACGAAAGAACGAAGTGTTCTTTGATTTCGTAGATACAGATGGCTCTGGAAAGATATCCCGTGAAGAATACCGAAAGTATCTAGCAATATACTCTGGGGGAGAGGATACCGACCGTGCCGATCAAGCTTTCGACAGCATTGATGTTGATGGCAATGGTTTCATCTCCCGCGTCGAGTTCATTGAAGGTCATATGAACTACTGGTATGAACCCACTAGCGATCCGAGCTATTCTCCGCTTCCCTATGGGCCATTGGTAGATTCATAATATTAACCCGAGTTTGAGAATCGGCTGCGTGGTAGGTATGGACTTTAGCCGCGATCGCTCCCTAAGCGATCGCCGTCATCCTTTCTTGTCACAAAGTTTTAACGCTTGCCGTTAGTATAATAGTCCCGCGTCCCTTTCGCATCTGGTAGTTCACCATGTAAATATCGAAAAACTCTCTGTTACTCTAAATCTCTAAAAATGTTGAAGTATTCGATTCGTTTACTTGTACATTACTTGAGATTTAAAACTTTACCAGTTCCCACTTAAACATTACGCATTCTCCAACACCATAAATCTTATTGTTCAACAAACACAATCGTCATTACAGCAAGAAAGGTCATCTAAGAACAAACCTTGTCGGCGATATTCTTCCAAGGTCGTAGGATCGATTCCCAGACGTTGAGCAAGCGCATTTGCTACCACAGCAAATCGCTGCCGAAATTTATAAATGAAACAAAAAATTAGATTGCCGTGACGCACTGAAGGACCGACGACAAATAATCCTGGAGTTAGGGTAGACTCATCTTCTTGAGTCAGAGCTGCATAGCCATTTGTCCAGTCAAATAGAGGTGCGATTTGTTCTAAACTGCTATTAAACCCCGTACAGAGAATTGGCCGTGTAGAACTAAACCACTCTTCGTACTCGCTCTCCACCACATATCCTTTTTTTACTGCTTTGACTGCTTCAATCTGCTTGTCTCCAATTAGTTCTACCCGACCCATAGAATAAGCTATTTCTAAACGTTTTAGACTATAAGGAGACAGAGAAACACTAGGATCTGAGTCTAAGTTTGACCAGCTACTCTGGCGATCGATTAACTTTACTTTTTTCCCTAATGCTGCCAAATTTGATGCTGCATCTACACCGCTTTCATAGCCTCCGACAACTACAAATTCGTCCCCCTCAAGCTCTCTCCAAGAATTTATTTGGGAATTATGAATACACAATTCTGCCCCTGGAAAAGGATTAAGATTTGGATATTGAAACTCTCCTGCTGCCCAAATCACAAACTGTGAGCGCAACTCGCCTTTAGAAGTTTCCAAGACAAAGCCTTGGCCTTGAGGTAAAGCTGCAAGAGTTTTCACATTTGTCTCAGTTTTTATAGGTAGTTGAAAATGCTCTGCCACAGTCTCCAAATATAGGGCATATTCTTTCCCTGAAAGATGTTCCTTTCTGAAACTGAGGGCAGGAGAAGTATTTAAAACTACTGCGTTGAGATCCAGCAATCCAAAACCATGACTGGGAAACGACGGAGTAATGAACCCCATTTCTTCTGGCCAACGGCTAAAAGAAGCCCCGATTTGATGTCGTTCTAAAATGACAAAATTTTCAATTCCTAAATCTTTTAAGACTACGCCACAGCCAATTCCCGCAGCCCCAGCCCCCACAATTACAACTTCAAAACGGTCGTTAGTTTTGTTCACAAGAAGACAATCTCGAATAGATACTTTATGATAATAATAATCATTATATAAAAAAAAAGCTAGCTTTCTAACAAAAAATCTTGGTGAGGAAGTGGTCATTTCAGTTATCAGTTATCAGTACCTCTAGCTGTTTGCGCAGCATTCCGTAGGAAAGCAAGAAGCTTGACATAAGGAATATTCTCTGAGGTAAGAGCAAGATTATCAAAATAATATGGGTCTAAAACCCCGCCTTTTAAGGCGAAATATTTTTAGAGCGGGGCTCAAATCCCCATTACAAAAATCACTTCTGACTCTCTTGGTCGATTGGATATGGCGAACTTCGGAGCGGCTCTGTTAAGAGCGGGAGACCTCGCCATCCCATCCTTCGGAATGCTCCGCAAACGACCGCTTCTGACTTCTGACTTCTGACTTCGTTAAGAATATGCCTCGCTAACTGTTCTAAATTTCACTTGATTAGTACCAGGATTATAAAGAGTATAAGTCGCATTTCCCGGCACACTTCCCACATTACCGACTCCTATAACCTGACGGAGTGTTGTCAAAGTTTGAGTAGATGATGTTGTCTCAATAGTACCTACTTCAGCTCCCAACTTTGTCACTCCACTACTCACCGAACCATTTTCCAACTGATATTGAAAAGCTAAACCAGAGCGACCACAAAATAAATTATTAACGCCAAAACGCATTAATCTATCTAACATTTGTATCGGTGGAGTATCAGGAGTTAATTTATCCCTTACCCCCACAGTGCTGCCGTGAATTAATAAACAGTCAAGTTCAGAGAAACCAAAGGGTAAATTTCTCAACCATTCTACTGTTTCTCTATCCACATTATCCCATAATTTTTTCACAGTATCCATACCATATTCTGCTATTAATTCTGTCGGTTCAGCTGTGGTAGTTAATCCATGTAAAATCAAACATTGTTCTTCCCACCATCCCATACAGACTTGGGGTATAAGTTCGTTTGTTTTGGGATAACGTACTCGCTCTACTAATTTTTTGCAATCTCTATTTAGCCCGACTAAATCTCCTAAAATATATAAAGCTTCTACAGGATATTTCTGTTTTTTTATATCAGTAAGTACCGCTTCATAAGCTGTGATATTTCCTTGGATTCCAGTTAAAATTGCCCAATAATTCATATGATTTTTTGCTTTTTTTTAGGTTACAACAATTTCCACAGTTATGAGGCAAACTTTTAGATCCCCCCCTGCCCCCCTTAAAAAGGGGGACTTTGAAGGCTCCCCCCTTTTTAAGGAGGATTTAGGGGGATCGTAAATGTACCTTATCTTTATGGGAAATGCTATAGATAAAGTGAGATTAAATTGATAATTAATAATGGATAATTAATAATTACCTCTGGTTAAAACAGTTATTGATTGAATATAAGGAAATATTATTTCTTCTGTTGGTCAATTGGATATGACGTTTTCGGCTAAGAGCCCAAACGACCGCTTTTTTTCCCTTAAAATGGGAGGCTTTAAACCAGAATTATTCAATTATTAATTATTAATTATTACTTATCTTTCACAAATATGAGTAGGGTCATCAGCTCTTTCAGCAAACTCTAAACCTCTTGCCAAACGCCAAGCAAAAATTTCTGGCAATCCCTTATTAATTATAGCTTCACAAGTAAGTTGATAATTATAAGGAATCTCTCGAATATTTACTTCTCCTGTTTCATTGTCATAAATAACATAAGTAGCATTCGGTCTACCATGACGAGGTTCTCCGACAGAACCAACATTAACAATTTTTTTCATAGGAGCAATACAACTGTTTGACTCTAAATTTTCCCTCCCCAAACTACTAACTTTAACTAATAATTGACCAGCATCAAGAGTCCGAACATAAGGCACATGAGTATGACCGCAAAACAATACATCAGCACCACTACTTAAGACTCTTTCAACTGCTAAAAATCCATCTAAATCTGGCAATAAATATTCATGGTTACTATGAGGACTACCATGAACAAAACACATATTTTCTTCTTTCAAAGTATGAGGTAAAGATGCTAAATATTCTCGCGTTTCTGGATGAATTTCTTTATTAGTCCATTCATGGGCTAACTGACCACGTTTCTCTGCTAATAAAGAAGGATAACTACATTCACAAGAATTTAATCCCTCCACAATATCTTCATCCCAACAACCTAAAACTGTGGGAATATCTAAACTGCGAATTTGCTCGACAACCGCGTTAGGATGGGGACCATAACCAACCAAATCTCCCACACAGAAAATTTTCTCTGCTTTCTGTTTTTCTATATCTATTAATACAGCATTTAAAGCTTCGTAGTTGCCATGAATGCAAGACATAACTGCGATTTTCATACTAATTATTCCTCTTTCATTAATGGATAATGGATAATATCGTTTCACGGAATTCAAAAGTCAAAAGTCATGCATCGAGTGCGTAATTCTGAGGTCCCCTCAGAATGTAAGACGCACTCAAGACAGTCAAAAGTAAGATTTTATAGCTCAAAACTTTGATGCTTCAGTAATTTCAGCAAATTATTCGACATCTAAAGTTTGGAACTATTTGTAACATTCTTTTTTCAAATTGGTATAATGGATAATTACTTCTGGCTAAAACCGTTATTGATTAAATATAAAGAAATCATATTTCTTTTCTTGGTCGATTGGATATGGTTAGGAAACCCATCCATCCTACCCTACAGGAAGCTCCGAATATCGACCGCTTTTTTCCCTTTAAAAGGAAAGGCTTCAAGGCGCGAATTATTTAATTATTCATTATTCATTATAGGAAACCCATAAATCCCACCCTACGGGGATCTCCGAATATCGACCGCTTTTTTCCCTTTAAAAGGGGAGTCTTCAAGGCGCGAATTATTTAATTATTCATTATTCATTATTCGGTAATTCCTAATGTTTCTTTTACTTGTTGTTGATCAGCTAAAATTGCTGCATCGGGTAAACAACAATCTTGTAAAGTTTCTGCCAAAGCTTTTTGATTTAAGTTATGACCAAAAACTTCAATTCCACTAAAACGTTCTGGTCTACCTTCTAGCCACCTTGGTAAATTTAATTCTCGTTCTTCAGTCTCTTTTCCTAGTACAAAATCAAAGTACAAAGCACGTCCGTCAGCAATATCAAAAATTGCTTTAGCACGCATAATTTGACCATAAGCTCCAGCAGTTAATTCTTCATACCAAAAAACATCTAAACTTGCCGGATCGATGACTTGACCCTGGGTGGGCGATCGCCAAAATTGACAATTATTAATATTACTCTCAATAGCAAATCCTTCAACAGTTTGGTTTGCCCACTGATGCCATTCGCTATTTTCTATTCCTGGTGGGATAATGGCAATACGACTGCTAGGAATTTTATCGAGGAATGATGACATTGCATCTAACTCTAAATAAAAGCCTAATTCGATGAAAGCAACTGTACCATTAGCAAGATATTCTATGAGTTTTGACTGTTGAGCATCAGTAATAATTTTGAGATTGGGAAAATCCGTAGCCAGGCAAGTGTGGTCAATGGGAACATTGCCAGTACCGGGGCTAAAATAGACAGCAGGACTATCTTTCGGCATTTGTTCCCGAATAAAATTTGTTTTGCCGACTCCCGGTAGACCAGCTACTACAGTAATTATAGGTTTTGACATTTGGCGTTGGTAATTTGAGGTATGATATCATTTTCCCCTTCTAGGGGAGCTGCGCTAACGGATAAGAGCGTTATAGAACTCCATGACCTTTACGCGACCAAAAAACTTTCTGCTTCTACTATTCTTTCTTCTTCTTTCTTCCCTCCTGACTCCTGACTCCTGACTCCTGACTCCTAAGTAATTAAGACTAATATCATACACTAATTTACCAACTCCTGACATTTTTCTTCCATAGCTCAATTTTTCAATGCTGATACGATACGGCTACTTGCCATCCTTGCCCCCGATAGGTTTCTGGCGACAGGTCCTACTTGCAAAGCAGCTAACCCACCCATAATAAATAGTTTACAACCAGACCAGCACAAATATTCATCTAATACTGGCAACCCGTTCACTATTTTCACTGGGTGAGTATGCAAGACTTCTTTTAAGATAGGTTGTTGTGTGACATCAAGTTTTGTACCTGTTGCTAACCAGATACGATCGCCCTCCCACATCATTCCATCATCACATTTTACCTGCCAGCGATCGCCGACAAACTCAGCACCCACTACCTGACATTCCTCAAAAATAGATAACTCGTCTTGGTGTTGGTAACGGCGCAACTGAGTCATCACTTCTGGTGTCACGGAGCCGCCATCTCGCGCTTGTTGAATTAACTGCCATCGTTTTTGCCAGTCAGTTTCAGCGCTAAAACCTTTTAAATATTTTGGACCTAACCAACCAGCGTCGGCATCAAATAATTTCTCTTTGAGCTTACGTCTTAACATCAAGGCTACATTTGCGCCTCGTTTTAAAGCGCCCAATGCTAAGTGACCGCTAGTTAATCCCCCACCGATAATCAGCACTTTTTCTCCTCTGAGTCGCAAACCTTGCAAGTCTACTTCGTGGGAGTGACAAAGACTTTCGTTTGGATAGGGAGTAGAAATTTTTTTCGCCCATTCTGGAAGTTGCGGTTTTCCCCCACCATTAGCTATGACTACTTGACGAGCTATGGTTGAGTTACCATCATCTAGTTCAACTCGAAAGTTAGGTTTCCCTCGGTAGGTTATGGGAGCAATGTTTGTCACTGATGCTTTGTATACTTTGTCTTCTAACTGCCAGCGACTAACTACGTCTTGGGAAAATTCTTGAAATACTTTTGTTCCAGGTAAGTCGTAGGGAGGGAATAGTTCGTTTGGGCGATTTTCCGCAAACCGACGCAGGGAATAGGGGTCTGGGTCTGGGTGGTGAACGACGGGCGATCGCAAGTGGGGTATATCTTGAGCTGCAAACTGCTGTCGCCACTGACTCATCCAAGTGCCACTGGGGTCAAATACTATTATTTTATGGCGATACTTTTCCCGTTTTTGCAACAGATGAGTTACCAAAGTTAGGGCGTGGGGTCCCGCACCTACGATGGCAATGTTGGTTTGTTTTGGTAAGGACATGGAATTAAAGAACCATAATTATAAGAATGATAATCATTATTATTTTAATTATATATATAGCTGTAACGGCTCGCAAACAAGATTTTTCCTAGGTCATGCTGCGCAAACAGCTCACATTAACTACAAATAAGCTGTAAGCTTATTGATGTCTGCATTACAAGCTTATAAATACATATTGTCTCAAATTTATAGACAAATATTACAGCCAATGTTCAGTCTACAAGAGTACAGTAATACCAAGGCTCTGCCCATAACCTACATTTTGTAGTACTTGAAGAAGGAGACAGGAGACAGGAGACAGGAGACAGGAGGAAAATTACATGGGGATAGTCAACGAAGGGCCGCTCCGCGTCTACGCTCCCCCAAGTAATGCGTGAACACCCCCGTTGACGGTGGGGTATTAAACCCACAAAGAAAATGATAATGTAGGAGTCAAGAGTCAGAATTTAGGAGAAAGTCGTAGTAGTCAACAATTAAGTAAATATTAAGCATAAATATTTTCCTGAGAATTTGACGAATGAGAAAGTTAATATAGAAATATTTATAGAGTATAAATACTTACCAAACCACTGCTTTTCATAATATATACTAATTAGGGCTTGCTGATTAAATCTACAAGCATTGACATATAAAGAAAAGTGCCTTTTTGGGGTCGAAAAAAGTGCGCCTATTTCAGTCATTAACGCTCAAAAAGTTAGTATTTTAGGCGCATAGTTGGGCAGAAAAATCTAGGGACAATTCTTACTTCTACCTCCTCGCTCCCGACCCATTTCTCCTGTCTCCTGTCTCCTACAAAGAGCAAAAAGACTTTCCATACGCAAGCCCTAATTACCTTGTTGAGTTTTGCGATCGCTCTACTCAAGCTAATCAAAGGTTAGCTCCGCCTCAATTTATTAGAGTATGATATTCATCAATCAGATATACCTATTTTTATTCTTTTTATTTTGATTCTTTTCTGCTTCCTAAAATATTGATAATTAAACCTTGCAAAAAAATCATTATGTTATAATTATTATACCAATTTCATAAAATATTGCAAAGGGTGAGGACACACTTAACTGGGAACACCGGAGCTGGGAACAGAGAAAGAAAAACATAAATATTAAAGAGGAAAAAAGGTGGAAATTTTAGAATTTATGCGGCGGGTGGCATGGGAACGGGATCGTCGGCGGTCTGCGGATCGTCAAAGCTGATCTGCCGAACCGCGAACTCGCGCGGCGCGTCCAGCCCCTCGGTGATCGTGCTGGTGCCGGTGAATATCTCATCGTCTTCGTCGAGCGGCGCGTGCATTCGAGCCGCTGCGTCGGCCTCTGCCGTGAACTCGTCGTAATAGAAGACCTTAATGTATCAGGAATGATGGCTAACCATAAGCTGGCTAAAGCTGTTGCTGATATGGGGTTTTACGAATTTCGTAGACAGTTAAAGTACAAGTGTGAGTTATACGGTTCTCAACTAATAATTGTTGACAGATGGTTTCCTAGTTCTAAGACTTGCAGTAGGTGTGGAACTGTAAAAGAGTCTCTATCTTTATCTGAGAGAGTGTTTAAGTGCGAACACTGCTATTTTAGTTGTGATCGAGACTTGAATGCAGCATTAAATTTAGCTATGGCGGGCAGTTAGTCCGTGTCAGCTTGTGGACTGGATAACGCCGACGTTGCCAGGCAGAAGCAAGAATAGAACTGATTATTTAGAGAAAATCATAGATTTATATAGATAATCGTAGGTTTCTAAGAACGGTTTTATTTGGCATTATCACAGTTAGTCTTTTTGGTATTTGGACAAAAAGAAACGCCAAAGAGTAGCCATTGTTTTGAGCAATATTTTTTTTTCGTAGAGAAATTTACGACTCACCTTTTGATTTCTAGCTAATGGATAGATAAGTGAGTCGTTCTGAATTTTCAGCGACGGAAACTCCAATTAACGTCACATGACTCTCTAAAGGAATAGAAGCAAAATAGCAACAGAGTTCTTCAGTCGTTCCTCCAGGACATAGGGGACAATCGTTGACAATTATAGGTAAACGCTCTCCCCATTCCTGTAATCGCTGTTCCATCTCGACCATATCTAATCCATACATATCAGATGGATTACGTTGAGCGCGAAGATGTAACGTAACTTGAAAATCATGCCAATGGTTCTCTATCCAGATTGGAGGATTATGATGCTTCCGACGTAAGGTAGCACGGATTTGATAATCGAAGATTAGGGACTGCTTAATCATTTGTGACTATGAAGGTAGAATCAAGCGAGAAGAAATAAATAGACTTCTCCAAGCCTGATCTTACCTTATCCATCTCAAATGATGTTTTCAAGAATTAAAATAGGGCTGCTCCAGCTTCGGCTACGGCATGGTCTTGCTCTCCCGACCCCCCACTAACTCCAATTGCCCCCACTACTTGTCCCTCACTGTAAAGGGGGATTCCCCCAGCAAAAATCATTATTTTGCCATTGTTAGAGGCATGAATCCCAAAAAATTGTCCTCCTGATTGACTCTGTTCGGCTAAATCTTTAGTGGCCAGATTGAACGCCCGCGAAGTATACGCTTTTTTAATGGAGATATCGATACTTCCGATCCAGGCTCCATCCATTCGTACATGGGCTACCAGATTTCCTCCCCCATCCACTACTGCTATATTCATTGGTTGACCAATTTCGAGTGCTTTTTTTTCGGCGGCACTAATTACTCTTCTGGCATCTTCTAATGTAACCATTAATCCCTCCATTGGACTTGATCTTAGATGTCTGTTAATTTAGCTGATTGAGTTAACATATATTCAGACTTTAAGTACACTAGCAAATTACAGGCTATTAGACAATACCATTTTATTATCTCTAAGTTTCAGTCAATCTCGCTATCAATTGAGCCAAATTTTTGTCTTAGCTAGGTTTAGTTTTTCTTTTACTAATGCGTCGCCAAAATCCTTTGACTACCTTGAATTGATCGATCGCGTGTAAGATAATAAATGCTAAAAAAGTATAAGCTAACCAAAAATGTATGTTTCGACCTAAGTCTACTAAGTCACTATTCTGGGGAAATAAATCAGGTAAGGTTAAACCAAAAAAGCGGACATTATTGCTTTTAAAGGAGTTAGAAAAAAAGAAACCACTAATAGGAACAGCCCACATAAAGATATAAAGAGAAGTATGCAGGGCTACTTTTTGCATCCATTTAAAACTATACTTGGGCAATCGCTTAGTATATTTCTTCCACCACACTTGTAATAGAGTTAAAATTCGCCAAGTTAATAAAGCCATTGCCAATACTCCTAGAGATTTATGGAAATCATAAAGTAAGTTTCTTCCAAAGGCTTCTCTAGGCAAACGCGACATAAAACAACCAACTAAAAATATAATAATGTAACAATTAAACATCCACCAATGGATTGACATTAAATTTTGGTAAGCAGAATTTTTTCTCGGTTTGTTTGTTTTTGAAGCTTGAGCCATGATTTTCCCGCAAGTTATTTTACAGTGATACTATTTATTAAATTTTAAAATTTAATATCAATTGTAAATTTTCTATAAGAACTTTGTGGTCATTATTACTTGAGAAGTTTTTATGGCAGCGATAAGTTTAGACGAAAATCAATTCTGATAGTACAAAAATAATCATTTTAAAATTTTTCCAGCGATCGCTGATACTGGCCAATTAGTAGTAACAGAGCGATCGCCAGCTCATTTCTAAGTTTCAGTTAATCTCGGTATCAATTGAGCCAAACTTCTATCTTACGCTAGGTTTAATTTTTCTTTGAACTCTGACAATATCAGATATGGTAATGTTTATTTAGTTTATGTTAGAAAAATAAATGCAAAGTCATGCACACAACAGCAATTGATTTTATACAGCGTTTTATAGGAANTATAATAGGGGACTTGTAACATCCAACGAAACTTCTAACATCCACACCAGTGAACAAGATTTTTACGAGCGTTGTCAATTGGTCGGTGCAGCATTTGTAGCCGGCATCAAGAATATGCAAAATCTGTTTTAAATTATTATCAAGAATTTAGATACACGGGGTTAAAACCCACGTTCGCAAGGGGCTGTGGGGCAAATCGAATTCGCCCCCTTGTAAGCCCCGCTCCACTGCGATCGGTTAAAACGGGATGGCTTTCTCTAGCTCACAGTTTTTTATGTAGGGCTTGCTGATTAAATCTAAAAGCATTTACAGATAAAGATTTTAGCCGATAATGGTCTTGAAAAAGTACAAGCTTTTTGCTCCTTAAAGCTGAAAAATTTAGGATGAAAGGGTTGCATAAGGCAGAAAAATCAAGGGATAATTCTTTCTCCTGCCTCCTCTAAATTTCTTACTCCTCCTGTCTCCTGACTCCTACCCTCACCCATAAGACTTTTTCAGCAAGCCCTAAGTAACAAAGCGATCGCCCGACCATTTTTAAGTTTCAGTTAATCTCGGTATCAATTGAGCCAAATTACAAGGACGATTACGAGAATCTAGTTGCTCTTTGATAATATTCCATCCTGTTTGACAAGCACCACTAGAACCAGGTAAACAAAAGATATAAGTACCGTTAGCTACGCCTGCCAAAGTTCGAGACTGAATGGTAGAGGTTTTAATTTCTTGATAGGAAATCATCCGAAATATCTCACCAAACCCTTCAATTTCTTTGTCTAAGAGTGGTTTAATCGCTTCTGGTGTACCATCTCGTCCTGTAACTCCCGTACCACCAGTAGTCAAAATTACTTGGACAGATTCATCTGCAACCCATCTAGATACTACAGCACGAATTTGGTAAATGTTATCGGGAACAATAGTTTTTTCTGCTAATAAATGTCCTGTTGTTGTTAAATTATCGACTAATATTTTACCCGATTTATCATCAGCTTCGGTTCTTGTATCAGAAACTGTTAGGACGGCGATTTTTAAGGGTAGTAAAGATTCGTTTTGATTCATTTTTGTGATTTTTAAATTAAGTTTTAACGGAAATAATTTTCTACTTCTAAAACACTTTTACCAAAACAACTATTGACAATTGTTGTCACGCGATCGCTGTTTAAGTTAGGCAGAGAATTGCTTATTGTTAATTCTAAATATCCTGAATCACGATAAACAAAGAATTTAACTTTATTGTTTTCCCATAGCCAAACTTCAGGAATTTTTAAGTATTGATATTTAGTTAAATCGTCCATACTCCCTGATGTTAGATTTATTTCTACTGCCAAATCTGGCTTGTCTTTGTCTATTTCAAAACAGTAAGCTACATCTGGTTCTTTCCCTTCTTTTCCTTCTTCCTTAAGAGTAGTTTGATTAAAGGTGAAAATAGGCATATTAAGATTACGACAATACGCCAAAATAATCAACCTGATATAATCACCAATCAATTCATGGTTACGTCCTGGGGACACGATAGTAATAACTCCATTGCGAAATGAAACTCGTTTACTGGGTAAATCTAAACTAATATATTCAGCCCAAGTTGTATTAGTAATTGTGCTAATTCGATCGCTTTTTTGTGTTCCAATAGTTAACATTTTTACTTAGGGGATATAGTTATTTCGTTACTAATCTAGAATATCAGACTAAAAAATCTAAATATTAGCCTAAAGAGCGATCTTATCATCTAAACTCTCTTTCAAGGGGTTTGAGTAGCAACTGATACTGTTGATGAACTTAACAAAAGAGATAGATTCGCGAATATTATTTGCGAATATGTCCAGTTAATTATTTGATTTTTGTTTTGGTTGCTCGTCAAAACCAACGTCCAATAAATTTTGTGACAAAGTATCAATAGTACGTTGAATTTAATCAAGAACGAGAACACCTAACCACCTGCATTACTGCCGTAATATGAGCTTGACTACCAGGTTTTGCTAAATGCTTATATTTACTAAAACTCTTAGCCTCGTTAGTTTTTGGAAAAATTGGCTCTTGTGCTTGAAGTTTCTAGTACCAATAAATGTTTTGCTGCTGTCGTACTTGAAGCCCGAGAAACTACTGTCCCTAGAGGAGTAACTTCACCTTGAGCAATAATTTGTTTTTTTGGGATCTCGCGATCGCGGATGTGATACGATCAATTCGTTCAATTTGGTCTGATGATGCTTGTTTTTGATTCATACAGGAGAAACATTAAGAAAAGGAGAAGATGATTCGCGATTTATATTCGCGAAGTATTAACTAAGTTTAACAAATATTGAAAGATTACGGAAGTAGTATAAAGATTATGGCTCTACATCCTCAATCAATGAAACCTGTTCCACCCTTAACAAAAGAAATAGCACACCAAGCTTTTCCAAAAGGGAATCTCTACATGACTATTCGAGATGAATTGGGTATATTTTATCAGGATAGCGATTTTGCAGAACTCTATTCAATTGAAGGACAACCAGCCTTGCATCCTGGGAATGGAGAGTGGAAAAAATCGGGGGAGATGATAGCTAATAATCCTGGCTCAGTTGCAGTTAATTGTGGCTCAAAAGCAAATCTAGTTGCAAATAATCCTGGCCGAAAAAGTTCGTTATTGCTGGCCCGGGGCTTTCTTATTGCTGGCTGCTCCCATCTTTTAATTATTACGATTATTGCTTCTGTATTGAATTGGTTAGGAGCGATCGCAACTTTAGCCAATATTATTAACCCTTTGATGGGATGGTTTAATTTACCCCCGGAAGCCTCATTGCCTATTATTTTAGCCTCTATTCGCAAAGATGGGCTGCTATTATTTGCCGAACCAGAAACCTTGGCTATGTTAACTCCCTTGCAGGTGTTGACTGGGGTGTATCTAGCAGGAGTATTGCTACCTTGTTTGGTTACTCTGTTAACTATTGCGCGAGAACAGTCTCTTCGATTTGCCTTATTGCTGTTAAGTAGACAGGCGATCGCTGCGTTCTTTTTTTCTCTATTACTTGCTTGGGGAGGATTATTAATCAAGTAATAAGGAATAAGTAATAGAGTTATCGCTAAATAGAGGGAAAAAATCGCTCCAACCTAGACAGAGCAATAATTTCAAGGCCTTTTTAGCCACCAATAGCTACAATCCTTATATAACAAGGTTTTTGGGGGTTTTTGAAGTTATAAAGCGACAAGTCTAATACTATTTTTTGATCTGACTTACGACGCATCAAATTTTGTGGTTTGATGTCTCGGTGAACAATATTATTTTGATGAGCTACTGCTAATGCTTCTAAGATTCCTGTGAGTAAGGTGATAGTGTAAGACTCGCTTAATTTTTTCCCCGGGGTCAGTTCCTTACTTATATCGTGCCCTTCTATATATTCTTGTACTAGGTAAAATTCTGTTCCTTCCTGGAAATGAGCAAATAATTTTGGTATTTGGTCTGAGTCTTTGCCTAATTTGTATAAGGTCTTTGCTTCTGTCTCAAACAACTTTTGGGCAACAGGCAAAACTCCTGGGTCTGAACTTTTAGGTTTGAGATGTTTAACTACACATTTCGGATTTTCTGGTAGGTCTAGGTCTTGAGCTAAGTAGGTATCTCCAAATCCTCCACTTCCTAGAGGAGAGTCGATAATTTTGTAACGTTGTCTCAAGATTTTTCCAGACTGCATTTTCAGTTATCAGTTATCAGTTATCAGCTTTTTTAGTTATTAGTTACCAGTTATTAA
>NZ_JAAHGK010000030.1:0-16267 GCF_010672505.1 Okeania sp. SIO2B9
TGAATAATTTAACGTATCACCAAATCTGACTTAGTACATTATTACCTGCCTCTCTAATATTATTTCCCTTTTTTCCTTCCCTTTTCCCTCTTCCTTCTACTATAAAAAATCCCCTGCTATAAAAAATCTATAGCAGAGGATAAATGCAATTTAAAACCTCAGAAAAATAATTACTGGTTTAACTGCGGTCAGCTATAGCTACAGGTTCAAAACTCGGTATAACCAAATCATCATTTTGCTTAGTTAACTGGTTATACAGTTTTTCAGTATTCGGGAAATTAGCAGCAGGTAGAGTCGGGAAGCGACGATAAGGAACAGTATCCTCCCCAAACATCTCAATATACTCAGCACTATTCACCATAGCGTTGATAAAACCTTTAATACCCAAAGTTGCCAGAATCTGATTATACTTACGAATCTCAACTTGATTGCGAGGAGCACGTCCTAAGAAATGTTTAGTACCAAGTTCAATTACCTTAGTATTAGGATAGGGTGTATAAAACTCCTTAACATAAAGTTTAGAACAACCTAACCCTTCAATAAATTCCTTGAGGTTGATTTCATCATTGCCTAACTTACTTTCTAAGGAAGAGAACTCACTCTTAACAATGTAAGGATCGATATCGCGTTCAAAAATCTGACGATAAGCAGCAGCAATAATCAATTTCACCTGTTGCTTATCTTGGGTACTTGTCAACTTAAATACCTTAGACTGCTCCCGTTGCTTGTTAACACCTTGACCAACCCGGAACTCAATATCAGGTTCAGTGCGCATTTCGGCAGGAGTACCCAACTCCACAAATCTTGGCGTAACTTCTTTCTCAACTTGTAGATTTTTGTCACCAATACTGCCAACTCTTGTATTTCGTAATGACAAACCACCAGGAGTTAGATAACGTTCATAAGGAATAGTATCTTCTCCAAAAGATTCATTGTATTCTTGACTATCGATGATTGCATCTACTAGAGCATAGAAACCCTTCTTGGCACAAATATCGAAGTAAGAATTAATTTCCTTACGTCCATAAGTCGGACGACCTAACAACCGCCGATGAATGTACTCAATAGCTTTGCACACATACAAAGAACTCCAGTACATATTACGGAAAGTATCAGACTTCGCTAAAGCACGAATGAACTCGCGAATAGTGATATCACCATTTTCTAGTTTGTTCTCAGCACTCTTTAGACGCTGACCATCGTAAACATCACGACCGAATACCTGACGATAAGCGGCTGTAATAATTTTTTGAGTAGAACTTTCAGAGAACTTAATGCTAGCACCGTTGCTGCCACCAGAGTTACTGAAACCACTACTAACATAACCTCCAGGCAGTTGGTCAAGTTTGAAAACCTTTGGACCAAGAGAACCAGGATTTTTAGCTCTTGCACCAGGGTTACTAATTTGGCTATCAATACCAGCACCCTGATGAATTAGAATCCGGCGAGTATCTTTGCCAAAAGGTGCAGGACGATTTTTGGGACTACGGGTTTCTTTCGGGAAGATTGCCCCAAACTGGATTTCTAATGGATCGTTACCCCTACCATAAACGTGTTGGTCTGGCAAGGGCTGATTGTAGTCAGCAAATAAGGTAACAAATTGAGGTACTTTGCGGAAAGGGGCACTGAAGTTAAACAGATCGATTTGTGGTCCCCAGTTACGACATTCCTGAGCCTCTTGGCCTAGACCACGGAGATATGGTACTGTCTCTTCGCCAAAATAATCCGAGTATTCTTGAGAGTCCACCATGGCATCTACCAAAGCGGACAAACCACCTTTGGTAACAATGTTAAAGTATTTGCTGAACTCTTGGGGCGAACTCAAACCCCTACCCAAAAAGTGACGAGCTGCCAATTCTACAACACGACTATTGACAAAACCCTCATAAAACTGTTTCCGGTACAAAGGAGATTTACCCAAACGACGGATAAACTCTTTCATGGAGATTTCGCAATTCTTGGCCTGAGATTCCAGGTAGGAAATATTCAGACTATAAGCTCGGAAAATATCCCTCTCAAATACCTGGCGATAAGCAGCTTTAATGACATCCTGTTTCTCAAAATTAGACAAACCAGGTTTCATCACAAATTTTTGTCGCTTTTCAGCAGCATTAAAGTAAATTTGTGGTAGTGCTAAACCTTGTTGGTCTGAACTTTGACCCCGGCGTTGCTTATTAGAGGGTGTTGAGCCACGGAATTCAGTTAAAAGGACATCAAAGTATTGCGCAACAATTTCCCTTGCTTCCTGGTCTTGAAAATATCTAATCGAAGCTTGTCGCATCTGTTGGATAGCTACAATTGTAGCTGCAGAGGAACAGGCATTCTCAATGATTTCTCTTAAACCACGAACGTTGACTGAGATAATATTAGGGTCTCCCGCCACAATAGCGTAAGTAATATAGCGTAAGAACCAAGATAAATCCCGCAAGGATTTGGTCATATTAACTGGACCATACCGAGACACACTAATTGGCCTAAAACCGGCAGGTACAGGGCCAGCACTACTAGCTCCTAAATTAGTGAACAGCGAGCGTATACCCTGCAATGGGTTGTTTCCTTTCTTGTTCTCTACATAAGTAACAGTACCTAGCTTCATGCCTTCAGAAACTGATGTTGTTGCAGCCGTAACAGCACTCATGGCCATTTCTTCTTCATCTGGCTTTTCTAAAAAGGCTAAAGGCGAACCACCAGTAAAAATAGTATTGGCAGCAACAGAAACAATTCTTTCTGAATTATTAGTCAGTATCTGAGCAATTTCTAAACGTTTTGCTCCTGAACTAAAAAAAGTTGCTAGTTCATCTAGTTCTCCTTTTCCTAAAAAGCGGTCTTGTTGTTCCGCTTGAGAAATAGTTGATACTGGTACAGTTTGATATAGTTGCGGACGTGCAACTGAGCTTCCACCACTTGCTTTGACAGTCATTCGATTATTATTGCTCCCTATTTTGAAGTTTTTACAGCTTCTATTCAGACTGTTAGCTTGAATTTTTATGACATTTCCCAGACATTTTCTCTAGAGAGTAAGTATGGGTTTTTCTGAAGTTGCAATGAAGATTTTCCCTACTGTAAAAGCTGGTTTCCACAGACTAGAAAATATTCTTTACTATCTGTGTTTTATTGACTTTCATCAGCAACTTAATTGATACTTAAGGCGATGCCCCACCTCAAAGTTTATATCTTATTTAAGCTACTTTCTCTGCTTAC
Organism: Okeania sp. SIO2B9; assembly: GCF_010672505.1. Lineage (NCBI taxonomy): Bacteria > Bacillati > Cyanobacteriota > Cyanophyceae > Oscillatoriales > Microcoleaceae > Okeania > Okeania sp. SIO2B9. The sequence continues at coordinate 3,202 of NZ_JAAHGK010000030.1, forward strand.
CTCTGGATTATTGCTGAAAGCATAGTTATTTTTCTTAACACCATACTTGCTGAATTTCCACAGATAAACTACTGTAGCTTTACATCAAAATTTTTCGTTCAGATGTTTCTCACATCAGCATTAGAAACCTATACCTTATTTTTGCAGATATTCTAACTGAATATCCTTAAAAACTAGGCTGAATTTATATTAAGTATTGCCTAGCCCAATGTACCTGTTTTATTTCTAATCTTGGCTTAGTTATTTAACCTTAAGTTGTCTAACACTAACCATATAGAAATATTGAGGCATAAAGAAAGTAAGTATTTTTGCTATTTTTATGTTCTAGCTTTTCCTTACTTTGTTTCAAAGGTAAAATATTTTAGGCTAATTACCCGTGTTTGTTAAAAACCTTACAGAATTTTATTTTATAGATTTATGGTCATTTATCTTAGAAAAAATAATAATTTTTGTTAAGTAGAGTTTGCTGAAAAAGTCTTTTGGCAAGAGTAGGAGTCAGAAGTCAGGAGTCAGAAGTCAGAAGCTTAGAAGTCAAAAGTCAAAAGTTAGAAGTCAAAAGTTAGGAGTTAAAAGTCAAAAGTTAGGAGTTAAAAGTTAGAAGTCAAAAGTTAGGAGTTAAAAGTTTGAAGTCAAAAGTTAGGAGTTAAAAGTTAGAAGTCAAAAGTTAGGAGTTAAAAGTTTGAAGTCAAAAGCCAAAAGTCAAAAGTTAGAAGTTTAGAACTTAGGAGTTATACCAATTCTCTATGAAGCTGCGCTTAATATAAAGATGAGAATAGTCAGTGTAATAAGGTCTGAGCAAAAATTATTAAGTGCATTGTTACAGAGAAATGGTATTAGAAGTCAGAAGTTAGGAAAAATCGGAATTGTAGAGGAGATAATGGAAAGAATTGTTACTTGATTTTTCTGCTCTTGTCTGCCCAAAATGCTAATACGCATGAGCTTTTTGGACCCATTTGAACATTCAATTTCATTATGAAGGATAAATTAGATATCAGTTCTGCTGTTGAGGGACTGTACGATACTTTTCCATTTCCACCAGACCCTTTAGTAGATGAAGCACCACCTGGATATAACTGGCGCTGGAGTTGGCCAGTAGCTTACAGTTTTTGCACTGGTCAAATACCCCAAAAACAAGATATTAGAATTTTAGATGCAGGTTGTGGTACTGGTTCTAGTACAGATTATTTGGTTCATCTTAATCCTCAAGCATCTGTAGTTGGAATTGATTTGAGTAGTGGTGCTTTACAAGTGGCCAAGGAACGGTGTAGTCGTTCGGGAGCTTCGCGAGTAGAATTTCATCATCTCAGCATATATGATGTAGGCCAAATAGAAGGAGAGTTTGATTTTATTAATTGTGTAGGAGTTCTACATCATTTACCCGATCCAATTAAAGGTATTCAAAATCTTACTTTGAAGTTAGCTCCGGGTGGAATTATGCACATCTTTGTTTATGCAGAGTTGGGTCGCTGGGAAATTAGACTCATGCAACAGGCGATCGCTATCCTTCAAGGCAATCAACCTAGAAATTACAAAGATGGAGTAAAAATCGGACGTCAACTTTTTGCTTCTCTACCAGAGAATAACCGTCTTGTCAAATATGAACAGGAAAGATGGGCTTTTGAAAATAAAAGAGATGAGTGTTTTGCAGATATGTATGTCCATCCCCAAGAGATTGATTATAATATCGATACTCTGTTTGAGTTGATAGAAGCATCTGGTTTAAAGTTTCTGGGATTTTCTAATCGTGAATACTGGAATATAGAACGACTTATCGGAAAATCTTCCGAGTTAGTGGAAAGAGTTGTTGATTTGGACGATCGGGAACGTTATCGTTTGATTGAATTATTAGACCCTCAGATTAGTCATTACGAGTTTTTCTTAGGTAGGCCACCTTTACCCAAGATTGATTGGTCTGACGATCGCCTTCTATTAGCAGCAATACCTGAATTAAGTCCTTGTATTCAGGGATGGCCTAGTGAGAATATATTTGATGGTGAATATAAATTGGTAAATTTGTCAAGGAAAGAATATGAATTTCTACAAGCTTGTGATACTAACTCAAACAGTCAATCCCCATCCACAGTAGGAGAAATATTAGCTAATATACCAGTGGAATTAGAAATTGTGCGATCGCTTCAGTCCAGACTTTTGATTCTACTTACCGAATAATTAAGGTAAAATGTCTCTTCTTTAAAGGAGAAACAAGCGGTCGAGGGATGGCGAGGTCTCCTCGCCATATCCAATCGACCAAGAGAGAAAAAATTTTCCTTTTATTCAATCCTCTTCCTTTTAGGGCTATGCTTTACCCACATCTTTAACTTAGCAGAAAACTTGACAAAATAGACGAGTTATGCATAAGTCTTGGTTCAGGTTTTTCGGGAGAAAAAATGTATGTAAAAAGACTTTTTTTTGACAACTTCAGTAGTTTTACTTAGCTACTATGATTTTTTCTCCTTTCTCCCCTGCTCCCTCTCTTGGTGCGCGTTCCCTTGGGTCTGTCGCCGACGCGGGGTCGCACCGCTGCTCTCCTCCTCCCCACAAGGGTTTCAAGACTTATGGGTAAGGGATAGCTTTTAGGGAGAGGTAATTAGGGTTTGCTGATTAAATCTAAAAGCACTGAAATATAAAGGTTGAGCGCATTTTTTAGTTAAAAAAAGTCCAAGCTTAATGGTCATAATGGTTCAAAAAAGAGCGCATTTTAGGCTCATAGTTGCGCAGAATAATCCCTTGGTTATTCTTCCTCCTACCTCCTAATTAATTCCCATTTCTCCTGTCTTCCCCTCCACCGGAGGGGGAGGGGCGAGGGGTGAGTTGTCTCCTGTCTCCTACCCTTGCCCATAAGACTTTTTCAGCAAACCCTAATTATCAATTATTGAACAATGCCCAACAGAGAATATAAAAAAATATAAATGATTCTTAGGTAAGTCATACCTAAGTGATGTCTAATTTTAGGTATCACTTAAACTTTTTTTTTCAAAATTAACCTAAATTGATAAAACTATGAGTCAAGAACCTCAGAGTATTAGTTCTGCTTGGGCACATAAACCTCCTGTAAATGCTTCAAAAGTCGAGGCCGATTATGACTTTTTAGCCGATGATTATGACGATCTCATCAAGCAATGGGCGTATGAAGGCCCTCGAATTGGTGTTGAGCTAGCCAAGCAGTTTTTCTCACTTGAAGACTTGATTCTAGATGCTGGTTGTGGTACTGGCCTTACTGGAGAATTTCTCTACAATCAGGGTTTTACCAATATCATAGGTGTTGACATCTCCCAAAAATCACTGGATAAGGCGGTTCAGCGCCAGGTATATCGTGAATTAGTGAAAGCCAACCTGCAGGAACCGCTTTCATGGCCAGACAACACCTTTGATGCTACATACTGTATTGGAGTTCTTACCTATTTTCCAAATCACTTCCCTTTACAAGAATTTTGCCGTGTCACCCGTCCTGGGGGATGGGTGATCTTTTCACAGCGGGTTGATTTATTTGAAGACGGGGGTCACGGAACAGAATATAACTCTATGGAATCCCAAGGGTTATGGCAGCAAAAATACATCTCTCAGCCAATGGCTTACCTTCCTGGACATTCAGAATATGCCCAGAAAATTCTTGTTTATTACCTTGCTTATCAAGTGACTCAATAACTAGGGCTTGCTGATTAAATCTAAAAGTTTTTATAGATAAAGGTTTTAGCCTTTTTAAGTATCAAAAAGTGCGAGGTTTTAAGTGGTAATGGTTCAATTTAGGAGCGGATTTTGGTCAAGATTTGGGCAGAAAAATTAAGGGACAATTCTTACTCCTACCTCCTCGCTAATTTCCATTTCTTCTGTCTCCTGTCTCCTGCCCCTACTAAAAGACTTTTGAGCGCAAACCCTAACTACATTGCATTGATTCTAAAGAATTTCTAAAGGACTCATCCATGTCTACATTTGCATCTAACCTGAATGAGGCTGATATCCCTTGTATTTCAGGCCCATTTCTCTCTGAGGAAACTAAGAGCACTTCACAGCTAATTGATCGGCAAGCAGAACTTAGACCCCAGGCAACAGCTCTATGTCAAGCTAACAATCAACTAAGCTATTCAGAATTGAAAACGCGATCGAATCAACTAGCCCATTTCCTGCAATCTAGAGGATTAGGTTCGGGTCAATTTGTGGGGATTTGCATGGATCACAGTTTTGAAATGGTGATTGGATTGCTAGGGATTATGAAATCTGGAGCTACTTATGTTCCTCTAGATCCAAGCTTTCCAGCAGAACGGTTGAAGTTTATGATAACTGATGCTGGAATTCAGTATATTTTATCAACCACAAAGTTTGCCTCCGCGATTCCAACGCTTAATGTGGAAGTTCTACAGTTAGATTCATTATATGAACAACTTACCACACTACCAATTGATTCGCCAGAGGAAACTCCCTTACCACAAGCTCCTGTTTATCTAATCTATACATCTGGCTCCACTGGGAACCCAAAAGGGGTTATGATACCTCATAGTGCCTTGGTGAACTTCTTACTATCCATGCAGATTTCACCAGGGATTAAGGCTAGCGATCGCCTACTTGCTCTTACTACCATTTCCTTTGATATATCTGGTCTAGAACTCTATATCCCCTTAATTACTGGTGCGAGTATTCGCTTGCTAACCCGCAGGGAAGCACGCAATGGCAAGATTCTGAATCAACTTACTGAAAGTGGTGATATCACGATCATGCAGGCAACACCCACAACCTGGCAAATGATGCTCAATTTAGGTTGGCAAGGACATCCTAACCTCAAAGTCCTGGTTGGAGGAGAAGCATTTCCACCCGCATTAGCCAAACGAATGATTGGCAAATGTGCTGAAATTTGGAATATGTTTGGTCCAACCGAAACCACAATTTGGTCAACCCTAGCTCCAATTACAGATGCAAAAATCTCAATTGGAGTCCCAATTCACAACACTCGCATCTACATTCTGGATAATAACGAGATCGGTATTGGTGGCAAAGGTTTAGCCTTGGGTTATAAAGACCGCCACCAGTTGAATGCAGAAAAGTTTGTGGATTCAGAAATCGCAGGCGAACGCATTTATCGCACTGGTGATATGGGTCGCATTGATGAGTCTGGACAATTACATTTCCTGGGTCGCATCGATCATCAAGTGAAGGTGAATGGATTTCGCATTGAAACGGGTGAAATCGAAGCCCATATTGACGAATCTGAAGGTGTACAGCAATCCCTAGTTACGGTTAAATCCTATGGATCCGATGACTCCAGATTGGTAGCTTATGTAGTTCCTCAGTTGCACACTACACCCGACATGGTTGCACTTTGGGAACAGGTTTGGACTAAAGCACACAGCGATGAATCGGCAGTTTACGATCCAACCTTTAATTACAGTGGCTACAACAATAGCTTCACTGGTAAACCGATGCCTGAAGCCGAAATGCGGGAATGGGGTCAAAATACCCTAGAGCGCATTCGATCACTGAATCCCACCCAGGTGCTAGAAGTTGGCTGTGGAACTGGTATCCTGCTTTTTGCTCTTGCTCAAGATATCAGACGTTATGTGGGAACCGATATTTCTCAGGCAGCCATATCCTATATCCAAAAACAGCTAAACCAGAATTCAGAGTTAGGCTCCAAGGTAGAGTTACACCATCGTTCTGCCCACAATCTACCGAGTCTGAAGTCTGGAACTTTCGATGCCATCATTCTGAATTCAGTGGTGCAATATTTCCCAAGTATTGATTATTTGGAAAATGTCATTAAACAGTTAATTCCATTGCTTTGTTCCCATGGCTCTATTTTTATTGGGGATGTTCGTAACCTTCTGCTCTTGAATCACTTCCACAAACGACTGTTGGCAAAGGCGACATCGGAAACGGTTAGTGACCAGCAAGTACAGCAGTCCATGAGCAAAGAAGAAGAGCTAGTCATTAGCCCGGAATGGTTTTTAGCCTTGAAAAAAGCGATTCCAGCCATTTCCGAAGTCCGGATCGTGCCCAAAGCAGGAAACTTTGAAAACGAGTTCACCTGCTATCGCTATGATGTGGTGATTTCAATTGGTTCCAGTCCAACTGAGACATTCGAGTGGGTTAATTGGACGCAACAAAACTGGACTAAAACTCGCCTAACACAAACACTTCAGCATCAACCAAAGGTCTTAGGTTTGGCAGCGGTTCAGAATTCCCTGATTGTTCCAATAGATAATGAGAGCGCCATCAAACCAGCAGAATGTTTTGCTCTGGGTGAAATCTATGACTATCACGTTTACATCAGTTGGGCTAATAGTGATGAAAACGGGGTATTTGATGTTGTTTTTCTCAAGGATAACCAGACAGCTCCGATTTTTCCAGAGTCAAACTCAGTATCTTCGGTCAATAAAATAGCTAATTGTCCGATACTACTGAGTTTAGGGCGACAAATAGAGCCTCGCTTGCGGAAGCATTTGCGGGAATTTCTACCCGACTATATGATTCCAAAGGCATTTGTATTTCTAGACTCCTTTCCGCAAACACTCAATGGCAAGATAGATCGCAAGCAACTTCCTGAACCAGATATCAAACGACCAGTACTCACAAACCGTTTTCAACCACCCAATACAGATGAAGAACATATTTTAGTCGAGATTTGGGCTGAAACACTACAAATTGAAGAAGTAGGAATCACAGACAACTTCTTTGAGCTAGGAGGAAGTTCCATTCTTTTAACCCTACTCCATGCCAAAATTCAAGAGCGGTTTGAAGGATCTAATGTCATCGATCAAGTTGACCTCTTTCAATACCCAACAATTCAAGCCCAAGCGAGATATTTACGAAATCAAAAAAATATAAATCTCTCTGAGGAAACTGATCGAGTTCAAAAGAATTCTGAGCAAAATTTCCCTACACAACCCCACCGAGATTTTAGAAAAGCTCTAAACAAACAATCTACTAAAAGTCAGGTTGCAGAAACAGATATTGCCATCATTGGACTCAGTTGTCGGTTTCCTGGTGCAGATAATCCAGAAACATTTTGGCAAAACTTGCAGGAAGGGGTCGAGTCTATTACATTATTTACGGATGAAGAGTTACTGGAAAGTGGTGTTGAGCGAGAATTATTACAGAATCCAAATTACGTCAAAGCCAACCCGATCCTGAAAGATATCCAGAATTTTGATGCCAGATTCTTTGGTATTCCCCCATTTGAAGCCGAGATTATGGACCCACAACAACGGCTATTCTTGGAATGTGCTTGGGAAGCTTTGGAAAGTGCTGGTACTATTCCTACTCAAACCACAGATACCATCGGTCTATTTGCTGGAGCCGGAATTAGCTCTTACTTACATCAGATTTTGTCCCATAGTGGTGACTTCTTTTCATCAGTGGACAACTTTCAGGTTATGCTTGGCAACGACAAGGATTACCTACCAACCAGGGTCTCCTACCGATTAAACCTAACTGGTCCCAGTATCAACGTCCAAACCGCCTGTTCCACATCGCTAGTGGCCCTGCACCTAGCGTGCCAAAGCATCCGCAACGGCGATTGCGATTTAGCCTTAGCTGGAGGTACTTCGGTTGTTCATCCCTACCAAGCTGGCTATATGTTCCAGGAAGGCATGATTTTCTCTCCAGACGGCCATTGTCGCCCCTTTGATGCCAACGCTAAAGGCACCACTTTTGGCAGCGGGGTCGGCGTAGTCGTCCTCAAACCCTTGAGTCAAGCATTGGCAGATGGCGATCCAATTCGGGCTGTGGTCAAAGGTTCAGCGATTAATAATGATGGTGCCGAGAAGGTTGGGTTTACAGCCCCGTCAGTACAGGGGCAAGCTACTGTAATTGCTGAGGCCATGAGAGTTGCCGGAGTTTCACCAGAATCTATTTCCTATGTGGAAGCCCACGGAACGGCAACGGAGTTGGGAGATCCTATTGAAATTAGAGCACTCACCCAAGCATTTGGGAGTCAGACCGATCAGCGTACCTATTGTGCCATCGGCTCGGTAAAGAGCAATATTGGACACCTGATTTCAGCCGCTGGCGTTGCCGGATTGATAAAAACAGTCCTGGCTCTGGAAAATCAACAAATTCCACCGAGTCTCCACTTCCAATCCCCTAATCCTGCAATTGATTTTGAACAGACTCCTTTCTTTGTCAACGCTCAACTCAATCCTTGGACGACCGATGGTAATCCCCGTATTGCCGGTGTTTCTGCATTTGGTATTGGTGGCACCAATGCCCACACCATCATTGCTGAAGCTCCAACAGTTAAGGCGCAAACTAGACCCAGTAGCCGACCTAGAGTATTACTTACCCTTTCCGGCCAATCCGAGCAAGCCGTCGTCGAACTGGCTGCTAAGTATACTCACTTTTTCCAAACACATCCAGATATCTCCCTACCCGATGCTGCCTACACAACCCATTTAGGTAGGAAGCACTTCAACGTTCGAGCAGCCTATGTGGCAAGCGATCGTAGTGAGATGATTCGGGAACTGGAACGCAACCCTGTCCTGCGATCCAGCACCACTGCTTCTGGTAAACTGGCATTCCTATTTACAGGGCAAGGTTCACAATTTGCCGGTATGGGCCGCAGATTGTATGAAACTGAACCCGTGTTTAAAGATGTATTAAATCGCTGTGAAACAGCATTTTTGGGCCATTGCGGGCACTCTCTTCTAGATGTTCTATTGGCAAAAGACGAGGACACCTCGATCCACAGAACCGAATTTGCTCAACCAGGACTCTATGCTCTTGAATGTGGCATTGCTGCCTTGTTCCTTTCTTGGGGCATTCAACCCAGCATGGTGATTGGTCATAGTGTGGGTGAATTTGCAGCCGCATGGGTGGCTGGGGTTTTCCAGTTGGAAGAAGGGTTAATGCTGGTGGCTGAACGTGGACGCCTGATGCAGGAACTCCCAGAGTCAGGGAGCATGATCAGTGTTTTCGCTGCCCAGGATGTGGTTATGGGCTACATACAGGACTACACAGATGTTTCCATTGCTGCAATTAATGGGCCAAAAGCTGTGGTGATTTCAGGTAAACAGGAATCATTAACACAGATTATCCAGCACCTACAAGCAGAACATATCAACTACAGAGAATTAGTTGTGTCCCATGGGTTTCATTCCTCACTGATGGACCCCATTCTGGATACTTTTGAACGATTTGCCTCCCAGTTCGACTTCCATCCACCCCAAATCCCCTTCATTTCTAACTTGACAGGGGATCTTTTGGATGCAGATCGGACCCTAGATGCCACCTATTGGACAGACCATATTCGAGGAACTGTTCGTTTTCATGATGGATTAAAAACTATTGTGGATTCTGGACTAACTATGTTTCTGGAAATTGGACCTAAACCAATCCTCTGTGGTCTAGGACAACGAGAGTTTCCAGAACTGAACTGGATTCCCACTCTTGAAGGACCGCAAAAGGGTTATGGTGATATTTTAGATAGCCTTGCTTGTCTCTATAACTGTGGGATTTCTATAGATTGGAATGCTTTTCATGTCAATGAAAACCGACGGAAAATCCCCCTACCTACCTACGCTTTTCAACGTCAATGTTACTGGCCAGAAACAACTATGATTTCTACACAATCCTCTAGAACTGCTTCACCATCTGCTATTTCAGAGCGGATCGGACGGGAAATGACGGAAATGATTGCAACTATGATGCGAATGGACAGCAGTGCCATCGATCGTGAAACATCTTTCCTCAGCCTAGGACTAGATTCCCTCACCTTATTAAATGTTATTGCCCGTATTGAAAAAGACTACGGCATTACTCTAGCTATTCACCAATTCCTGGATGAGTTGACCAACCTTCAACAACTCATTGACTTCTTAAGTCAGAAAGTCCCACCAGAAAAGGTTTCTCTACCAGTTGTCACCCCATCGGCCAATGGAGCAGCTCTTCTTCACCAACCTGCCCAACCATCTGAACCCACTGTTACCCTTGAAACTAAACTCCCTCAGGAACCAACGGTTTCTTTTGCACCAGTGGAAAACGGCACCTCGACAGCCTTAGAGCGCATTGTTCAGCAGCAACTACTGGTGATGACGAAACAACTGGAAGCTATTCAAGAGAAATCCAGCATGGCTGTGGTCCCCGTGAGTCCCCCTTCTCATCAACAGCAACCCCTGGTTAAGGCAATGGAACCAATGGAACCTGCCAAGCCGGTGGAGGCCACTAAACCAAAACCAGCGGAAAAAATCGGATCGACACCTGCTCCATTCTCATTTTGGGGAGCAAAAGGCAAAGCCGGCAAACCACCAACAGCTGAACAACAGGCATTCATCGACAATTTGGTCCAAGCCTACTCCCAACGCACCAAGGGATCAAAAGAAAATGCCGCTGCCTATCGCAATTACCTGGCAGATCGCCGATCAATTAGGGGCCTTCGTCCCAAACTGAAGGAGATTTTCTACCCAATTGTTGCAGAGCGTGCCGAAGGTTCCCACATTTGGGATATTGATGGCAATGAATACATTGATATTACGATGGGCTTTGGGGTTCATCTGTTGGGTCATAATCCAGATTTCATCATGAATCCGGTTCGCTACACCCTAACCACTGGCGTACAAATGGGTCCTCAAACACCATTGGCCGGAGAAGTTGCCAAACTATTCTCTGAGGTCACGGGGAAAGAACGGGTGACTTTCTGTAATTCTGGGACTGAAGCTGTGATGACCGCAGTAAGGATTGCTCGCGCGGCTTGTGGTAAGCATAAAATTGTGAAGTTTAAAGGTGCTTATCATGGTCACTTTGATGGTACGTTAGCCATTCCGGCACAAACTGATGGAACACCCTATGGCCAACCTATGTTCCCAGGAACGTCACCTAATATGGTGAAAGATGTTATTGTGCTGGACTATGGCAAAGCAGAGAGTCTAGAGGTTATTCGACAACATCGACATGAACTGGCCGCTGTGCTGGTAGAACCTGTTCAAAGCAGACTGCTTAGTCTTGCGCCAAGGGAGTTTTTGCATGAGCTACGTGCCCTGACCCACTCAGAAGATATTCCCCTGATCTTTGATGAAGTGATTCTGGGATTCCGGGCCGCGCCTGGTGGTGCTCAGGAATATTTTGGGATTGAAGCCGATCTTGCAACCTATGGAAAAGCGGTTGGCGGTGGGATGCCGATCGGGGTCGTAGCTGGAAAAGCTAGGTATATGGATCGCATTGACGGGGGCACTTGGAACTATGGAGACCAATCGTATCCCCAAACGGAACCCACTTATTTTGCTGGTACTTTTTGCAAACATCCTCTGGCCATGTCAGCGGCCAAAGCAGTTCTTCTCCATATCAAGGAGCAAGGTGGAGCATTACAAGCCAAATTGAATGACTCTACGGCCCGACTTGCTCAAGCCTTGAATCACTATTTTCAAACTGAGGGACTCATGCTGCGGGCCGATCAGTTTGCGTCGATTTTTAGAATTGAGTTCCAAAGTATGTTTAGTGAACTGTACCTTCCCATTGAAATGGATCTCTTGTTTTACCTATTGATCCACAAAGGGGTTTATGTTTGGGAAGGTCGCGTCTGTTTTCTCTCCGCAGCTCACACTGACCAGGATATCGATCGCATTATTACCGTGGTTAAAGAAAGTGTTGAAGAGTTGCGTTCCGTTGGGTATTTCCCGTCACAAACTTCGCAAAAACCAGTTGCTCAAAAAAAAAACGCACTTATCCCCTAACGGAAGAACAGCAACGCCTACTTCAAATTTCCCAGGATAAACATGGTTCGACTGCCTATAATGAATCGATTACGTTTGAGCTGACAGGAAAACTGGCCATCGATCGGTTACGGAATGCGATTCACACTGTCATCCATCGGCATGATGCTCTGAGAACATCCATTGCTGCCGATGGATTTGCTCAAATTGTTAGGCCACTCCTGGATGTTGAAATTCCTTTGCTAGATTATTCATCTGAAGATGCTCCAGATGAAGCCCTAAATCAGTGGCTCTTAGCAGAAAGCCAACAGCCATTCGATCTTTATCAAGGACCTCTAATTCGGGCCACAATTGTCAAACTTTCTCCAGAGAGATACGCATTCAATATCTGTACTCATCATTTAGTTTCCGATGGATGGTCTCTGGTTGTGATTTTGGAGGAAATTAGTAAGATTTATTCCGGTTGTCTAGATATTCCACCAATTCAACAATTCACAGACTATTTGCAATGGTATAACCAAGATACCCAAAGCGATATCTTCAAGAAGTCCGAACTATTTTGGAGCGAAAATCTCAGGGCAGTATCCCCTTTACGTTTACCCCTGGACTACTCTGCTCCAGAACAACGAACCTACAACGGCGATCGCATTAGTATACAGATACCATCCGACTTAACATTTGCTCTTAAACAACGTTCGATGGCCTGGAATGCCACCCTATTTCACACACTGCTGGGAGCTTATGCTTACCAGATGACCCAGTTTTGCCAGCAAAATACCATCACGATTGGAATTTCTGTGAGTGGCCGTCCAACACATCTGGCCGAACATTTAGTGGGCTACTGTTCACATTTCATTCCCATCTACCTGAAAACTGATGAGAACTTAACCTGGAACAAGCAAGTAGAACGAACCAAAGCTGCCATTAGCAAAGCATTCAAGCATCAAAATGTGCCCTTAGCCCGAATATTAGGCCAATTTCCCCAGGAACAACAGCAAAACCTCATGCAAGTTACTTTTAACCTTGACATCCCGATGACTCTTGATTTAGTCGATCTGCAAACTCAGATTATTTCTCAGCCAGTAACCTCCGCACGATATGCAATGGGCCTTAATGTCATCCCTGAACTTGATCACCTTCATTTTGATCTGGATTACAACACAGATTGCTTCAAGACAGAAACAATGCAAGAATTTCTGATGAATTTCATAGAACTACTTCGGGTTTGCTGAAAAAGTCTTTTAGTAGGGGTAGAAGACAACCCACCCCTCGCCCCTCCCCCTCCCAGGAGGGGAAGACAGGAGGAACGGGGAATGAGCGAAGAGATAGGAGTAAGAATTGTCCCTTGATTTTTCTGCCCAACTATGAGCCTAAAATACTAACTTTTTGAGCGTTTTAGACTGAAATAGGTGAACTTTTTTCGACCCCAAAAA
>NZ_JAAHGK010000300.1:0-6583 GCF_010672505.1 Okeania sp. SIO2B9
GTGCCATGATAAAGTATATCTGGAGGTTTGATTGCTTTTAGCTGTAAATCAACTGTTAAACTGTGTCCTTGATTAGCACGAATTAAAGTCTGAGTAGAGTCTAAAGAAAAGCGTTTTTTATCATTTTTTTCTACAACCTCATTTAATTCTATCTGAGTTATCGGAAAGTTATAATTTTGAGATGCTTTCAACAGTTCTTCAATGGCAACCCAACCATTAGCATCAAGTTTTATACCTATTTTATCCGGGCGATGTCTCAAAACCCAGCTCAGATACTTGCTGATTTTTTCTATAGGATAATTATTCATATTATTATTCTGATAATTCGTTATTTTTTCAAAATTAATATATTTATTTTTACTTATTCAACTGAGCAAACTAAGATAACTTATACTGTCTAGAAAATCAAATACAAAAGTCAAATTTAAATTATATACTACTTTTATATTACATTATAGATACAAAAAGTGTCAAGGATAGGTCATTTCAGTTATCAGTTAGCCTCCTGTCAACTGCCTTAAAAGTATTTCTGCAATAAGGAGACTTGACATAAGAAATACGCTCTTTTCTCTTGGTCGATCAGATATGGTGTTTGCTACCGCAAAGCTTTCCGTTCCGGAATGCTACCGCAAACGCTAACCGCCATCTCACCCTACAGGAAGCTGCGAAGATCGACCGCTTTTTATCCCCTAAAAAGGCTATGCTTTATAAACATCTTTCTTAGTATAAAACTTGACAAAATATACAAGTTATGTGCTAGCCTTTCAAAGATTTTTACCAGAGAAAAAGTGTATTAAAAAGTAGATTTTTCTTGATAACTTAAGTAGTTTTTCCGATCTAAATTGATTCTTTATCTCTTCTCCCCTGCTCCCTACTCCCCTACTCCCCTACTCCACACAAGGTTTTCAGGAGTTCCTTATAAGGGATACCTAAAAAGGGGAGGCTTTAGACCGGAATTTTTCGGTAAAAATGATATAATCTTTTTGATTCAATGGTGGTAAAGACAGAAAGCAAAAACTTATCTAAAATTTATCAAACTTACTCATAATTATAGCTATAAAACTAAAATGAGTAAATTTTATCAGTTGTTTATCCATTGAGTCGTTATCACCTACAATTAAGGCATGAAGCTAGTTGAACGTCATGTTATTACCAAATCACATAATTTGTGGTTAGCTTGTCACAACAAGGCTTTTTTGTCAAAAAATCTGTTCAATTTAGCCAATTATTATTATCGCCAACATTTCTTTTCTTATCAAAAGAAACTAAGCTTTAATCAACTGTATCATCTAGTATCTAATACTGATGATTATCAAGCTTTACCAACTAAAGTTAGCAAGCAAATAATCAGGAGATTAGACTCAGCTTGGAATAGTTATTTTGCAGCTTTAAGAGAGTGACAAAAACAGCCAAATAAATTTTTAGGAAAACCGAAATTTAGTGGAAAAAGAGTAACAATAGGGTTGTATAAAACCAGGGAAAATAAATTATTAAATGCAGATGTAAATAGGTCGTTGAACATTATTAAAAAAGTAATTCCTGATGTCTTGGACCAAGGAATAAAGGGTTTGCCGTTTAACCCTGTGGTGGTCGAACCACTAAGAACAACTAAGCTTTCAGGCTTTTGATTAAGTTTGAGTAAGTTTAGTTGAGCGGTAAAGTAGCTATACTTAAAAATAAGGCAAAATAAATAAAAATAAAAAAAGCAGACCGCTAATAACTGAATACTAATATGATATCCGTGTAATAAGTAATAAAAAACTTTCTTCTACTCTGGTCTCTTATTTCCTTCTCACTCCTGACTCCTACGGAAATGATTTAATTAGGGCTTGCTGATTAAATCTAAAAGCATTGACTGATATTGATTTCAGCCTTTTTTTGCCTTTAAAAAGTGCAAGTTTTTCGGTCTAAAGAGCTGCATAAAGCTAGTATTTTGGGATGATTATGGCAGAAAAATCAAGGGATAATTCTTCCTACTGCCTCCTCGCTCCCATACCCATTTCTCCTGTCTCCTGTCTCCTGTCTCCTGTCTCCTACCCCTACCAACAGACTTTATTCAGCAAACCCTAATTACTATAAAATAGCAACCAAAAGAAAGTTCTCTTGGTTGCTCAAAATCAGATATTATTTATAGTTCAAACTCTATAGACACTTATTATACTATAGAGGCTAACTGTGGACTAAATGCTTCCTTCAGTAACTCTACCTTATCTATTTGCTCCCAAGGTAAATCTAAGTCGTTACGCCCTAAGTGACCATAAGCAGCCACATCTTGGTAACAACGGCCTCCTCTTTCCGCAGGTAAGTTTCGGAGGTTAAAAGTTTGAATAATTCCTGCTGGACGAAGTTCAAAGTTTTCTTTAACTACCTCTAGTAACTTATCTTCATCTACTTTAGAAGTACCAAAAGTTTCAATCATCATGCTCACCGGTCTTGCTACTCCAATAGCATAACTAATTTGAACTTCACATTTTTCTGCTAGACCTGCTGCGACAATATTTTTTGCTATGTAGCGACAAGCATAAGCTGCGGAACGATCTACTTTTGTAGGATCTTTACCAGAAAAAGCTCCTCCACCATGACGGGAATAGCCACCATAAGTATCAATTATAATTTTACGTCCTGTAAGACCACAATCTCCCTGTGGACCGCCAATCACAAATTTACCAGTGGGGTTGACAAGGAAACGAGTTTGTGCATCTGGCTTAATCTCTATATCTGCAAATATAGGTTCCACAACATACTTCCAGAGGTCTTCTTTAATCTTTGCTTGAATTTCTGATAATTCTGTAATTTCCCCAATTGTAGCGGCGTGTTGGGTAGAAATTAAAATTGTATCAATACCAACAGGACGACCATCTTCGTAAGCAATAGTAACTTGGCTTTTGCCATCTGGCCGTAAATAAGAAAGTTGACCAGTTTTTCTAACTGCCGCTAGTTGACGACAAACGCGGTGCGCCAAACTGATAGGTAAAGGCATTAATTCAGGAGTTTCATTACAGGCGAAACCAAACATCAATCCTTGGTCTCCTGCACCCACTGCATCAAGTTCTTCGTCACTTAACTGCTCGCGAGTTTCTTGGGCCTTGTCTACCCCTTGAGCAATGTCTGCAGATTGCTCATCTAAAGCCACTAATACTGAGCAACTATCTGCAGAAAAACCATTTTCTGCATAAACATAGCCAATATCAGCAATTTTTTTTCTAGCTAATTCTATGTAATTTACTTGGGCCTTAGTGGTAATTTCACCAGTAATTAGGACTAACCCGGTGTTAACTACTACTTCAGCAGCTACACGACTCTGAGGGTCTTGGGTCAGTAGAGCATCTATAATAGTATCAGAAATTTGGTCGCAAATTTTATCTGGATGTCCTTCAGTAACAGACTCAGAAGTGAATAAGTAACGACTAGACAATAGTAGTTCCTCCTAATATTTTTCCAGGGATTAGCCGTTCAATCAACTTCAGCTTAGGGAGTTAAGGTTGTAAAAAATAACTACTTTCTACTATCTGTGAAGTCGGATGATTTTAAACGGCCTCACCTGAGATTATTTTTACTTGTCAATACATTTTTTTGGCCAGAAGCAGAAAATTCTAGATTACTTTTTACAGTCTCTAAGCTAAAAGTTGTTTTCTACTATAACAGGCGGTTGGTTATGCAAATACACAAATAATTAGGGTTTGCCGAAAAAAGCAGAGTGTGGGAAATTTGCGGAGGGTAGGGAGAAAGATAAAGTAGGAAGAATCATTTTACCTGTATCTTTCTGTGCTTGTCTGCCCAAAGTCCTAACTTTTTGGTCACTCAAGCTGAAAACTTGGCACTTTTTTTCGCTCCAAAAAGGCTAAAACTTTATATATATCAGTGCTTTTAGATTCGGTCGGTAAACCCTAATTAGGGTTTGCGCTCAAAAGTCTTTTTGTGAAGATGGGAGTAGGGAGTAGGGAGTAGGGAGTAGGGAGTAGTTAAGAGTCAGGAGGAATGGGAATTATAGAGGAGGTAGAAGTAACAATTATCTCTTAATTTTTCTGTCCTACTCAACTTTTTCTGCTAACTTTTTGCGCCTTTTTGACCTCAAAGCTGCTACAATTTTGGGACTAAAAATTGCTTTTAGCAATATCAGTCAATGCTTTCATATAATTTCAGCAAACCCTAATTAATCTCGTAGCCAAGTAAATGTCGCGACTTGTATATATTCTTTTTACCTAAGTATTGCTCAGAAATGAACCCAATTGAGCTGGAGTGGAAGCATCTCAAGAAAGATGAATTATCTATCAGGTCAAATGTTTGATGACAAGTTAGATCTTGCTTATGCAGTAATTGACGGTATTCAAGCTAGGGGAGAAAAGGGAAACTACAGTACGGAACGTTTTAAATTTTACTCAAATCAAACTGCTTAAAATTTCTTTACATACTTTGGTTTTTTTTCACCGACTTACTTAATTTCTATTTACAATACTTTGATTTCTTCTAAATGGGCGATCGCTACATCTGCTCCCTGTAAATAGTTAACTTCTGACTTGCCCCAACAAATTCCGATACAACCTGCTGCTCCTGCTTTTTTAGCCATTTCTATATCCATGGGAGAATCTCCCACCATTAATACTTTATCTGGTGTAACTCCCAATTTTTGGCAAGCTTGTAAGAATAGTTCTGGATCTGGTTTACTTGGACCATCATCAACCCCCATTTCTAGTTGGATATAATCTTTGAGTTGATAGTATTTGACAAAATTTTGTACTGCTTTTGTGGAAGCTGCAGATAATATGCCCAGTTTTATACCCTTTTCCCAGAGATACTTTAGCACTTCCAGACTTCCTATAAATATAGGAGAAGGTTCAGATTGTGGCAAGATTTTTTCAGCTTCCTCAAAAGTCTCTTTGGCAATAGCTAGTGACTCTAACCATCCTCGACCTGTTTCAGCAATATAAGCTGCTGCTGCAATTTCATTTTCTCGCCTACTTCCAACTGCCATTAATCCTGTCGGGTTAAGATTTTGTCCATCAATCCCGAAAGACATTAGTAATGGTTCTCCAATTCCTGGAATTTTAGCGTCGATGAGGCGAGCTAGCTTTTGTCCTAAATTTCTGAGAAACTCTTGGGAGTTTTCCAAAGTGCCATCTTTATCAAAAATTATTGCTTGAATATCTTGGAATATTACATCTCGGCAGTTAATAGCTACCATTCTTTAAAATAGGAAAAAATATATTTTTAATTATTACTATAGCAATGTGCGCTGGCATATTTACAAATTACAAGAGGTGTCCAATAGCTAAAAGTCTTATATTATCAGCTTTTTATTCCTCCTGTTGCCAGATGAGCTGTTGCCTGTTGCCTGCGCACAGCGCTATAGAGTTTATTCTGATTAAGAATATCAAGTCAGCAGGATATAGGGAGTAGTTATAAGTTATTTTTGATTTAGTTATTTTCTAACTTATTCTTTTATTTACTCCCTATTCACCTACTAACCTCAATCTACTTATTCTACAGTTGCTGCTGATTTTTCTTCATCTTCTGTTGTTTCTGCTGTCGCTTCAACTTCAGGTGCTTCTGTTGTTTCTGTTGTTTCTACCGTCGCTTCAACTTCAGGTGCTTCTGTGGTTTCTACTGCTGCTTCAACTTCAGGCGCTTCTGTGGTTTCTACTGCTGCTTCAACTTCAGGCGCTTCTGTGGTTTCTACTGCTGCTTCAACTTCAGGCGCTTCTGTGGTTTCTACTGCTGCTTCAACTTCAGGTGCTTCTGTGGTTTCTACTGCTGCTTCAACTTCAGGCGCTTCTGTGGTTTCTACTGTTGCTTCCACTGTTTCTTCAATCGTCTCTCCCCGTTGTGCCGCCAGCATTTTTTCTCTAAACTTAGCCGCCATTTCTTCTGCTTGGTCATATACGAGTTGTGGATTTTTGACCATTGCCCCTGGTTCTGGTTCTAGTTGCTTAGTTGACAGAGATATTCGACCTCTGTCAGAATCTAGGTCAATGATCATAACTTTTAGTTCATCATTGACCTTTAGTACGCTACTAGGAGTTTCAATATGGTCGTGAGATATTTCTGATATGTGCAATAGGCCACTAACACCACCAATATCAATAAAGGCACCATAGGGCTTAATACCACGAACTGCTCCTATAACTACCTCTCCCACTTCTAAACGATTCATCTTCCGCTCAACTAAAGCGCGACGATGACTTAGAACCAAGCGATTACGTTCTTCGTCTACTTCTAAGAATTTCAGAGGCAATTCTTCGTTAAGTAAATCTTCTTTTGGTTTACGCGTACTAATATGTGAACCAGGAATAAATCCACGCAGTCCTTCTATCCTAACTAAAGCACCACCACGGTTTGTTGCAAATACTTGTGAGCGTACTGTTGCATCTTCAGCTTGTAATTGTCGGACCCTTTCCCAGGCCCGCATATATTCTATTCGTCGAATGGATAAAGTTAGCTGTCCATCTTCATTTTCATATGTTAAGATAAAAAATTCTCTTGTTTCATTTGACTGTATAACTTCTTCAGGGTTTTCGACCCTATTGATTGACATTTCCTGGATAGGGATATAAGCAGCAGTTTTTGCTCCAATATCAATCAATGC
>NZ_JAAHGK010000301.1:0-6566 GCF_010672505.1 Okeania sp. SIO2B9
CTTTATTTTCTCTTGGTCGATTGGATATGGGGCAGGTTTCCTCGCCATCCCACCCTACGGGAAGCTGCGCTAACGACCGCTTTTTTATCCCCTTAAAAGGAGAGGCTTGAGACCTTATTTTTTGGTTAAAAAAACTATTAACTTTTAGGAAATTTCATTACTTATTTGGGAAATATAAGTAGCTTTAATTAGCAATATATGGGCATGGTTTAAATCCTTTATCACCCTGTTTTTTTTGATTTTTTATATATATCACCATGTATTTACAGATGAAAAATTATAGGTTATAATCTATATTAGTTAACTGTTAGAAAATCAAACATGAATAAATTTAACAATAAACTTTGGAATAGTTTTTTGCAGATTGCTCAACCGTATTTTTATCCACTAGAACCGGGGGGAAACAAAGTCTTTTTAGGATTATTATTTCTGCTTTTAATGTTTTTATTTGCTGCTGTTTTTTTAGTTGTTAGTTTGATTTGTTTGGTTAATGAAGCTATATTTGGTGAGTCATTTAATAGTATTGCTCCTGGTTTAGTCAATACAATTCACAATATTATTAATTCGCACTGGATATTTGTTATTGCTTTAATGGTTGTCGTTCCTGCCATTGGTTTTTGGTACTATAAAAAACAGCTTATCCCACGTTGGCAGCCTTGGGCATTGTTAAGTTTGTTACTATTATTATCTCTGTCAGTTAGTGGTTTAAATGTAATTATTAGCTATGTAGGCAACTTTTTTACAACTGCATTATCTGAAAAAGACCAACCTACATTTTGGCGGTTCTTATATGTTTATGCTGGGGTTTTTATTGTTGGTACTCCTATAGTTGTTATTTACACGTATACAAGGCAAAAACTAGGACTTTACTGGCGAGAGTGGATGACAAATAAGTTTCTAAATAACTACTTAGAAAATAGGTCATATTATGAAATAGATTCAAAGGGGAAAATTGATAATCCAGACCAAAGAATTGCAGAGGATATTAAATCTTTCACTAACCAAAGTTTATTTTTTCTCCTCACAATTCTCAACTCAATAATTGACGTTATTTCCTTCACAGGAATTCTGTGGTCAATATCAATACCACTCTCAATATTTCTTATTATTTATGCTGTGGCAGGAACATTAGTAGCAGTAATTTTTGGCAGAAAATTAATTCCTTTAAATTTCTACCAACTCAAACGAGAAGCAGACTTTCGTTATGGATTAGTTCATATCCGCGACCATGCCGAATCAATTGCTTTTTATCGAGGAGAAGAGCAAGAATTATCTCAAATTAGACAAAGATTTACTCAGGTTTTTAATAATTTTAATTTGCTGATTGGGTGGCAAAGAAATGTAGATTACTTTACTACAGGTTATCGATATGCAGTAATTATTTTGCCTTCTTTAATTATGGCTCCTATTTATTTTGCAGGTGAGATTAAATTTGGAGATATTAGTCAGGCAGGTTTTGCCTTTAGTCAGGTTTTAGGAGCTTTTTCTTTAGTAGTTAGTCAAATCGACAACTTAACTAATTTTGCGGCTGGTATTAACCGTTTGGATAAATTTAGAGAAACATTAGAAGATACTAGAAAAGTATCAGAAGTAGGAACTAGAGAAATTGATGTAACAGAAAGTTCTAGATTAGCGTTAGAAAATATTACTTTAAATACTCCTTTAAATCACGAAGAAATTAATGAAAGTCAAAAGACTCTGGTGAAAAATTTATCAGTAGCAGTAAAGTCAGGTCAAGGATTATTAATTGTCGGAAAAAGTGGAGCAGGTAAAAGTTCTTTATTAAGAGGAATAGCAGGTTTATGGACATCGGGTACGGGTCGTTTAGTACGCCCGAATTTGGAGGAAATATTATTTCTACCTCAGCGCCCTTATATGATTTTAGGAAGTTTACGAGAACAGTTGTTATACCCTCAAGTTAACCAAGATTTTGATGAGTATGAATTAAGAAAAATTTTGAAATTGGTTAACTTAGAAGATTTACCAGATAGATTAGATGGTTTTGATGTGGAGTTACCATGGGAAAATGTTTTATCTTTGGGAGAGCAACAACGTTTAGCCTTTGCAAGACTATTATTAATTAAGCCCAATTATGCAATTTTAGATGAAGCTACCAGCGCTTTAGACCTACAAAATGAAGCGGAACTTTATGAAAAATTACAAGCAACTCAAACAACATTTGTCAGTGTAGGACATCGTTTAAGTTTGTTGAAATATCATCAACAAGTTTTAGAATTAACAGGTGATGCTAATTGGCGAGTATTATCAGCAGAAGATTATCAAGCAGAAGCTAGTTCATTTAATTAATAAAGGAAGAAGGAAGAAGAAAGAAGGAAGAAGGAATAAATCTTTAACCTTTGGTATGAATACTGTTGATATCGTTTGTATAAAAACTATATTCTGCACTTCAAAATGTAGGATTAAAAATCAGGATTCAGGAAAAAACTAGAGTTAGGAAATATCTACTTTTTCCTGATTTCAAATTTTTTTACTTCTTAATACCAAGCGTGAAAAAAGAATGTTACAAATAGTTTCGCTCCTTTAGAGGTGAAATAATTTCCTGAAATTACTGTCGTGTCAAAGTTTTGAGTCCTAAAAATATTACTTTTAACTTTTAACTTCCGTGAAATGGTTCAAAAAATTAGTATTTTAGGCGCATAGTTGCGCAGAATAATCAAGGGATTATTCTTCCTCCTACCTCCTCTATAATTCCCATTTATCCTGTCTCCTACCCTTACCCATAAGACTTTTTCAGCAAACCCTACCTACCCTTTGACAGCTCCTGCAGTAATACCTTGAACAATTCGACGTTGAGCTATTAATACCAAAATTAACAAAGGAAATGTGCCTATTACTGTTGCAGCAGCAATTGGTCCGTAGGGAATTTCAAATACAGAAGTACCCCCTATCTGAGCAACGGCAACGGGAATAGTGTACATTTCGGAACGAGTAATAAAAGTCAGAGCAAAAATAAACTCATTCCAGGCAAAAATAAAGGTTAAAATTCCTGTGGTTACTAATGCTGGAATTGTTAGAGGTAAGACGATATTCCACAACATAGAAATTGTGTTGTAACCATCTATTTTGGCTGAGTCTTCTAAATCTTTTGGTAACTGTTGGAAAAAACTTCTTAAGACCAGAATTGTCAGGGGTAAATTTATCCCAGTGTAAGGAATAATTAGGGAGATATAGTTATTACCTAAACCAAGAGACTTAATAATTTCTAACAGACCCAAAAATAATAATACATAGGGAAACAGACTGACTATTAAAACGCAGGCAATAATGATATTTTCTCCAGGGAGTTTTAACCGTGCCAAAGTATAAGCAGCAGGCGCTCCTATTCCTAGACAAATAACTGTTGAAATAATAGACACAAAAGCACTATTAAAAACATAGCGGAGAAAACCCAAACCCAAACTAAGATAGTGGTCAAAAGTTAATTGGTTGGGAGCGGGGAAATAGATATTAGGAACTGCTGATATTGCCTCATTTGTTTTGAAAGAAGTTAGTAATTGCCATAAAACAGGAGCTAGGAAAAATATGACAATTAACACCACACTTACCCATAGAATTATTCTGTCTGTTTTGATTGATGATCGATTTTTTAATATAGACATTTTTGATTCCTCATTCAAAAACTTGTTTATCACTTATTATCCAAATATCATATATAGCACTACGAATTTAGGTTAGGACATTTATAAATTCTCAAACTCAGTCAGATATTACTTTTGACTTTTGACTTTTGAATTGCGCGTAGTGCTATAACTTCCGCGTAGCGGTACTAGCGATCGCTACGGCAAGAATTAATAGTAGAAATGTTACTACTACTAAAGAAGCTCCATAACCAAAGTCTAAATAACGTCTAATAGTGGCATATATATAGATAGAAACAGTTTCTGTTTTTCCAGCAGGTCCACCTCCAGTCATTACTTGTACCAGGTCAAAAGTACCAAATGCTTGAGCAAATCTGAATAACAAAGCAATTACTATTTGTGGGATTAATAATGGGATTGTAATTTGTCGAAAACTTTGAATAGAGTTAGCACCATCAATAGCATGAGCTTCGTATAAATCAGAAGAAATAGATTGTAATCCTGCTAATAAAATGATGGCTATAAAAGGCGTTGTTTTCCAAACATCAGCAATAATCATTGCTAACATTGCTCTGAATGGGTCGCCTAACCAAGTAATATTAGTTTGAATTAATCCTAAACGGAAAAGTAGGTCATTAACTATGCCAAATTGGTCATTAAAAATCCATGCCCAAGCTAATCCCATAACTGCGGTTGGTAATGACCAAGGAATGAGACTAACAGTACGAACAAAACCTCGTCCTCGGAATGATTTATCTAAGATAAGAGCGATACTCATTCCTAATATTAATTCTAGAAAAATGGAGATGGTTGTAAATATTGTGGTGTTCCATAAACTTTGCCAAAAACGACCATCATTTAACATTCGACTGTAGTTTGTTAAGCCGGAAAAAATAGGTTTTAATTCAGTACCTAAATTTTCTGTGAATAGACTTAGCAAAAAAGCTCGACCAATGGGATAAACAAATACGAATAGCAATACTAGAATAGCTGGTAAAATCAAGAGCCATCCTGTTAATTTTTCTCTTTTTTCAATTGTGTTTATTGTCATTAATTTATACTGTTTTTGAGCAATAAGTTGGGAATAACTAATAGCTTTTTGTCACTGGATTACACAGCTAATACCATTTCTGAATAATAATGCTATATTTGATGACCATCTTTCCACTCCCTACCTCCCCACTACAAAGAGCAAACTTCAAGTATCATTTTAGTTATATAGGTTCAAAATAGGAGTATCTTTAATTCTAAAAATAGCTCCAAAATTATAATTATCTTTGCCGTTATGGGTTTAATATCAAATCTGCTTAATTCGGTATAAAAAAATGTTCCATCTGAGCGCCATTGCCAAATCTTTCTCAATATTCCCCTCCTGGGAGGGGTTAGGGGTGGGTCCCCACCTCCCCACACTGCCCATCTCCTTCTTCAAGTTCCTAACAAAGCACGAGTTTCTGCTGCGGCACCTTTCATTGCTAATTCTGGAGTACGGGAACCAGTTAGGGCAGCGCTAAGATAACGTTGTAAAATATCTGAAGCTTGAGCATATTGAGCAATGGGAGGACGTAAAACAGAATTTTCAACTACTGGAAATAAGTTTGGTAAGTAAGGAAATTCTGCTACTAGAATCTTGTCATTAAAAAGTGATTTTCTGGCAGGAACAAGACCTGTTTCTAAAATCAACTTACGTTGAACTTCTGGTTTGTTGAAGTATTGAATAACTTCCCATGCTTCCTCTGGATGTTTTGTACTTTTAACTATTCCTAACCCCCATCCACCTGAACAAGCTCCACTTTCTTTTCCTGAAGCATGAACCATTGGTTTAATAGCAAAATTTCCGGCTATTTCTGATTTTGATGCTAATGGATATACATAAGGCCAATTGCGTAGAAAAACTGTCTTACCACTTTGGAATAAACGACGAGTTTCTTCTTCTGCATAAGTTGTTACTCCAGGAGGAGAAATTCCTGCGGTAATAGTTGTGCGTAAAAAGTCTACTGCTTCTATCGCTTCTGGTCGATCTAATCCTACTTCATTTGTTTCTGAATTTACCCAAAAACCTCCATAACCTTTGAGAATTTCGATAAACATTGCGGATAAACCTTCATATTGTTTACCTTGCCAAAGGTATCCCCATTCAACTAATCCTTGCTGTTGTAATTCTTGTGATATTTTGATTAGCTCCTCAAAGGTATTAGGAGGTTCAAATCCACCTTTTTTTAATAAGTCCGTGCGATAATAAAGCATTCCTCCATTAGAGATTAATGGCATCCAATAAAGTTTATTTTTGTAAGTTCCTCCTTCTATATCTCCTGACAAATATGTTTCTTCTAATTGTTGTTTATCAATTTTTTCAGAAAGGTCTTGTAACCAGTTAGCAGCAGCAAATTTTGGCACCCAAACTGTATCCATATAAGCTAGATCATATGGTGAATCTCCTAGTAAAAAAGAGGATGTATAAAGGTCTTCTACTAAATTAGTATCCTTAGGAGCTTTGACAATTTCTAAGTTAATATTTGGGTGACTTTTGTTAAAGTCTATTTGAATTGGTTCTAATTGAGTAGCTGTGATAGCTGACATTAATACTTGGATAGTTACAGGTTTTTCCTGGGTCAGTGCAGGTGAAATTGAGCTATATAAAATACCCAGAAAAGTTGCTAAAATTAAAATGGTTATTTGGAATTTTTTTTTAGTCTAATTATCAGGAATTTTAACCAGCCATTAACTTTGGGTTTTAGTTTTTCTAGAGTAGGGTTTAAAAATTTAGTATGTTTCATTATTTTGGTAAATTAAAGAGTGAAAAATGGCTGATAGTTTTTAATAAAAGAGTTGACTAAAAAGAAATTTTGACTATATTTATCTAACTATAAGCTATTAGAAAATGACATTAGTAAATAAAGCAAGATTTTCTATTATAATAGACTTGTACTTAATTTACGATGATACATTGCTTTGGATTACAACTTTGAT
>NZ_JAAHGK010000302.1:0-6562 GCF_010672505.1 Okeania sp. SIO2B9
GTATGGCCTTGCTACAGGACTAGGAGCGGCTACTGCTCATACTACCTATAGTTTTATAGGATTTTCAGGACTCGTTGCGGTTAAATCCTTATTATCAAATTACCTTGGAATATTAGAAATAATAGGTGGTTTTTTTCTCTGCTACTTTGGAGTTTCTAGTATCCGCAAAGATATATTTGATATCAATGCAGATAATATGCAAAAGTCAGGATTAATCAAAACTTATCTAGGATCGACACTTTTTGCCCTAACAAATCCTAAAAGTATAATCGTAGCGAGTATCCTAATAACTGAGTCAGAAATTTTTAATATGATTGACTATAATGAAGTTTTTTTATTAACTGTAATCCTATCCAGTATTTTCATTGGTTCAGCCCTTTGGTGGTTAATCTTAGTGACTTTCCTCAGTTTTCTGAAAAAAGTCTTAAACCAAATGTATTTGGTTGTTTTGAACCGTATTGCTGCAGCCTTAGTAATCTTTTTTGGTCTATTTTTTTCGGTGTTGGGATTCGCAAAGATCTGGCTTTTTCCTCACAGCACCTTACAATTTATGGGCTAGAATTTGTAAGTAGCTCGATGCCGAATAGGTGTTTGTTGGGTTTATCCTACGGATGAGCTGCACTAACGGGTTTCCTCAACCCAACCTACGCCTTCTACGCCTTTTTCGCTTTTGACTTTTGACTTTTGAATTTTGAATTAAACATTATGGATATTACGACAAATTATTTAGGATTACAATTACGTTCCCCATTAGTTGTAGGAGCTGCTGCACCTTTAACCGAAGACTTAGATAATCTCAAACGGATGGAAGATGCTGGTGCTGCTGCAGTAGTTTTACATTCTTTATTTGAAGAACAACTTCGTGAAGAACGTTTGGAATTACAACATCATTTAGAATACGGCACAGAAAGTTTTCCAGAAGCTCTAACTTATTTTCCCGAACCAGAAGTATTTCATGTCGGTGTTTCGGAATATTTAAAGCATATTAGTCAGGCAAAAAAAATGGTAAATATGCCAATTATTGCCAGTTTAAATGGTTCAACCATTGGTGGCTGGACTCATTATGCTAAAGAATTAGAGGCTGCTGGTGCAGATGCTTTAGAGTTAAATATCTACAATATTCCTACTAATATGGATATGACTGGGGAACAAGTAGAACAGAATTATATTAGTATTCTGCAAGCTGTTAAATCTGAGGTAAATATTCCGGTTTCTATTAAACTTAGCCCCTTTTTTAGTAACATGGCAAATATGTCGAAAAAGTTGGTAGAAGCAGGGGTAAATGGATTAGTTTTATTTAACCGTTTCTATCAGCCAGATATTAATATTGAAGAGCTAGAAGTTGTAACTAATGTGTTATTAAGTACGCCACAAGCAATGCGTTTACCTATGCGTTGGATAGCTATTTTGTACGGTAGATTAGAAGTTGATTTTGCAGCAACTAGCGGCGTACAAAAAGGGCAAGATGTGATTAAAATGGTGATGGCAGGTGCGAATGTAACTCAGCTAGTAGGTACTTTATTACGTCATGGAATTAATCATATTCAAGTTATCGAAAATGAAATGATTCATTGGATGGAAGAACATGAATATGAATCAATAGCACAGATGCGCGGTAGTATGAGTCAAATTAATTGTCCTGATGAGAGTAAATTTGAAAGGGCGCAATATATGAAAGCCATTCAAAGTTATAAACCAGCTCAGAGTTTGGTTTAATTAGCAGTAGTAGGGTTTCAATAATGGATAATGGATAATGGATAATTGATAATTAGGGAGAGGTAATTAGGGTTTGCTGAAAAAGTCTAATGGTGATGATAGGCAACAGGGAACAGGCAACAGCGGTGCGACCCCGCGACGACGTTAGCGCAGCTCCTCCTCCGGAGGCTAGTTGCACCTGGTAGCGCACTCCTGTGAGGCAACAGTTTAGACTATCTACTACGGCCAAATTTTCTGATAGTCAGGGGAAAAGTACTAGCATTTTGAGGCGACAACAGCCAAAAACCTTGCACTTTTTCAAAATAAAAAACCCTAGAAACCTTTTCCGAAAAATTGTGGTTTAAAGCCTCCCCTTTTAAGGGGATAATAAAAAAAATTTTTCATTATTAGTCAATCCTCTCCTTGAAAAGAAGAGGTAATTATTCATTATTAATTGTTGAAAGACATTGATTACAATTTTATTCAGCAAGCCCTAATTATCAATTATCAATTATTGAAAATACCGATGCTGCTGGACATGATATGACTTAAGATATAGCTACAACTGTTCTGGATCAACACCAAGGGAACGCAACATTTGTTCAAGTCGTTCAGCTCTTTGTCGTTCCTGAAGTGCTTCCTCTTCTGGGGTCATAAACCTGTTCCCTTCAGAGTCATACCAATACAACCACTCTTGTTCGGAACGGTAATGATTACCAACTTCAGTTCCTATCCCCAGACCAATTTCTGGCATCCACACGGGATTTCCTTTTAAACGTTGGTATGCTCCATCTACCAAGTAATACACTTCAAATTGTTCGTGTTTGTCTCGCTTGGTATAATCTGGGTTATAGATGACATAATACAATACTCCCAACCGAGCGTAATCAATCATTTTTTCATTGTATTCACCCCCATAAGTTTTAGAAACAATCTCCAATACCAGTATCGGAACAACATAATTTTCCTCCCAAAGAACATAGGAGGATCGCAATTTATTATTTTTGAGTCGTGGAACTCCCAGACTGAGCAAAGCATCAGGAACTATAGCCACTCTAGGACTTGACCCGGTGGTGTGGAAAATTCCCATATTTACGCCAAAAAACCAATCAGAGTGATCGCCCCATAACTGATTTAAAATTAACATTAGCAGGTTAGGAATTAGAATTTGTATTTCGCGATCAACGGGTTTGTCGTCTGAATCAGGTAATTCGTCACTTGATGGTAGGTTGAGTAGTGGATTGTAGTTTACCATAATAATTTGATTGTGACATTTGAATTGTTTAATTTTAGTAAATAATTTGATGATTATAGAAAAATTTGTAGGGTGTGTATTTACGGATCAAATTTAGACTGTGGAAAGCATTTAACAATTCGTCATCATGCACCATTTTGGATGCGTCTGTCTATATCAATTCTTTTTTTCTGTCCATCATAAATTTGCGATAAACTCATCCGGGGTAATTTTAGCTTGTTTGAGAACGCCACTAAGAGTACCAATTTTTAATTCGTTATGCAGTGGCACGACACAAACAATTTTTCCATCTGGTAAGGGTTTTTTGAAGCGTGACTACCTGTTTGTCTGACTTGCTGGAAACCCAGACGCTCTAGGGTGCGAATTGCTTCTTTGCTGGAAATTCTTGGCAGTCTAGGCATAACTAACCTCAATATTGGTAACAAATCTTGGGGTTGTCTCGTCCGATGGCGGACACTCTTCGAGATATAGTCTTGTTGCTTCTTTAAGATTTGCTAGTGCTTCTTCAATTGTGGAACCTTGGTCAACTGTACCAATTTCAGGACATTCAGCTATATACATATCCTCTTCTCGGTAAACTATGGCAGTAAAGCTTTTTGTTTTCATGGGAATTTTTTGGGGAAGTGGTTTTGTCTATAGTAGGATACTTAAAAGGAGCAGTTTTGGCAAGAGAGGAAATGAGGAGCGATAGAACTCCGTTCCGCTGACGCGATCGCTCTTCTGTGCAGAGGATTCTTTTTTGCAGAATAAGATTTTACCATCAATATTGGGAAAAGCAGTCCAGTAGGGTGCGTTTCACTGCGTGACATGAAAATGAAATGTAACGCACCGCCCAAAATATTTCGGTGCGTTACGCTTCGCTAACACACCCTACTAGACTTGTGAATTTCCTCCCGCAACTCCTGACATTCTTTCAATTCTGGCACTCCTAATTCTGTGAAAATAGCGATCGCCTCATCGCAATACTGTCGTGACGCTTAGAAGGTGGCTCAATTAACTTCAAAGCATCTGCGTCAAGCTTCAATAATTCCAAGACATAATCAGCAGGAGGCAAACTAACTCTTCCTACCCGATCGCTTTCAACTTTCGACCCCGACTTAGATAAATCAACCATTTTCCCCATCCAACCTCTTTAAATTTTCCAACGACACACTACGAATTAAATTATGTTGTCTCAGCAGAAACTGACCACTTTCATCAACTCCCACTTCCTCAACCAAAAAGCGATCGCGCAAAGTCAGCAACGCCACCTCCTGCTCATCCTTACTACAACTCCAGTCTTCCAAATGATTCAACCAAAAACTCTCTGGCACCTCGCATCTATATATTCCAGTAGCACAAATCAACCGATAAGCATTAAGCGCATCTTTCTGCAACCGGAAAAAAGTCTTATCCAGTCGCAACTTGACTTTTTTCCGCAAGTCACGAGTATATCTGTTTAACCGAAACCTATCATCAGCACCAATTATCCCCTTACTTTTAGCCTCCTCAATACCCTTTTCCACCTCCTCAATTTCATTACCATACCTTTTCCAATAAGCTACCACATTACCATTAAAAGGTTTGCTGCCAATTTCTCCGGCAATCACCCGCAACGCCAAAGGATGACCCTCGTAAGCATTACCAATACGTTGTAAATAAGGTAGGTTAGGAGAATTTTCCTCAACCTCCAACCCAGTTTTCTCGAACAACTGCAACTGCTCCGACTTGCTCAAACCAGTCAAAGGTTGAGACACCCAGAAATTCTGATAACGTTCGGGAATTTGCCCAGGGAAATCTTGGGAAGTCAAGATAATGCGACTTTGACATTCTGGAGCAGCCAAAAATTGCTCAAAAAATCTCACCCACAACTCATCCTGAAAATCACTCCATCCCTCTTCCTCATTTCCCACCAAAATATTTTCCAGAGAATCAATAATTATCAGATACCGATGTTGCCGCAAACGATTAACTAATTTAGAGAGTAACCTTTCCACATATTGATAATCATCTTCACTGAGAGACACTCCCCACTTTTTCAACCACCGGAGAGCAACACTCCGAAAATCTTTAGTTTCTTGCTCATTATCAAAATTTTCCTGGCGAAACTTGCTCCAGTCTCCCTGCAAAAATTCTTGGTGTAGCTCCACCGCCAACTTTTCTGCCAAAGCAGTCTTACCAATACCACTAATACCAACCAGAATAACTAAGCGACAAGACTCTTTAACTTTTGTAGTTAATTCAGCTATCAGGTTTTCTCTACCCACCCAAACATCATCATAAGAAAAAAATTCAACAGTGGAATTTTGAGGTGAGGGAGGAGCGTTGTCCATAACTTCTTCCCAGTTAATCCCTACATTCTCACAAATACCAATAAAAGTATCTCGCTCAATGGGAAGACTGCGCCAAAAACGTTTTAAAGTTGCTTGTGAAGTTAGCGCTAGTCCGCACCAAGCACCCTCTGTTTTTGTCCAACCTTTCTTTTTTCTAGCTATATCAACCTTTTGTAGCCCCTCTTTAGAAGCTCTGAGAGTAACAGCCATATTTATATTTTTATATCTTCAAAGTAAATTTTATATCTTCTAAAGTAAATTTTTTATTCAGCTAAGTTTCAGTTTTAGCTCACTTTTTTTTCAAGGCAAAAGTAGTGAACTAAAACTTTTTTCTAAGGTGAGTCAAAACTTTGCTTAAAGTACAAAAATTTCATGTTCAGATAGAAATGTAACTAATAGGAGAAACCAAAATGTTTCCTAAAGAAGATATAGTTTGCACCAGTCAACCTAGCACAAATATTTTACCCATAGATCTAAATCCGTTATTAGAGCATGGAAATAGTCCAACCGCTATTATTATAGCAGTTGCTTTTCTACTCTGGGTGTTACGCCCTGTTTTGCTAGTTACTCTAAAAAGTCGAAAGAAGAAATAATATCAAGTCTGATAGAAATGTAATAATGTAGGGGCAAACTGCCCTTTACCCCTTAAAGATATAACGACCAAAGGAGAAAAATTAATGCCATCTCCATTTCCTGGTATGGACCCATATTTAGAACATCCCGATTTATGGTCGGGATTACATCTCTTTTTAATTAGCAATCTTGCTCAATTATTATCTCCCCAACTACGTCCAAAATATTTTGTTTCTGTAGAAGTCAGAATGTATGAAGACAACGATACAGAATCTTTACTTGTAGGTCTTCCTGATGTTTCAGTCCTGTCAAAAAAAAACCAAACTAACGAATCAAATTATACAGAATCTCAGGTTACAGCAACAGCAACTTCCACAAAACCTATAACAGTAACTCTGCCAATACCAATAACTATTCGCCAAGGATATTTGGAAATTCAAGAAGTAGCAACCAAGGAAGTTGTAACCACCATAGAAATATTATCTCCTTCTAATAAAAGAGGTGGAAAAGGCAGAAAAATATATCAAAAAAAACGAGAAAAAATTTTAGATAGTTTGACTAATTTTATCGAAATATATTTACTGCGTCGCGGTCAACGAATGCCTATTTTAGATCATAAAAGTAAAAGTCATTATCAGATTTTAGTGAGTCGCGGAAAGCAACGACCAAGAGCCGATCTATATGCTTTTAATATCCAAAATAAAATCCCTGAATTTCCATTACCATT
>NZ_JAAHGK010000303.1:0-6558 GCF_010672505.1 Okeania sp. SIO2B9
TGGTCAATAGAAATCAACGATTAAGTAAGTATTTATGCTTAATATTTCACTGAGAATTTGACTCCTGATCGAGGTAAATGAAGATAATTTATATAGTATAAATACTTAAACAAGCTAAGGATTTTATACTAATTTTCATGTTACAAAATGTGGGTTTAAGGATATAGCACTACCCATGAAGATGAGGACAAGTAAGAAACTTCAAAACTCTTCACTGTAATGTTTTGACTTTAGCTGATAGCTGATAGCTGATAGCTGATAGCTATATAGATTAATTTTAGAAAGGGCATCGCTAGATGCCAAATGTCCCTATTCTAAAGTAAACCAGCCAAGTGTAATGGGCCATAACCAGTAATTAATTCCAACAACAAAGCCATAAACCCAAGCATTGCTAACCGTCCATTCCATACTTCTGCGGTGGTAGTCAAACCCCATTGCCATTTTTCTTGGGGATACATTTTGATAATTTTTTTCATCTGGATAGCATCGGAAAAAAGACGAGTAGGAGCATCCAGAGCTTCAACAACTAAATCTGCTAAATCGTTGATAAATACTGGATGGGTATTTAGAGCAGGCACTCGGTAAAAATTACTAATTCCAGCTTCTTCTGCCACCTCACGATATTCCATATCAATTTCTTGCAGAGTTTCAATATGTTCGGAAACAAAGCTAATGGGAACTACTAATAAATCTTTAACCCCATCACTGGCCAATTCTTGAATGGCCTCTTCAGTGTAAGGTTTCAACCATTCCACCGGACCTACCCGACTCTGATAAGCTAAGGTATGAGAGTTAGAACGATTCAAAGCCTTCATAATCTTATCGACACAGTCTTCAATTTCTGCCTGATAAGGGTCTCCTGCTTCTTCAACGTAGCTAACTGGTACACCATGGGCACTGAAAAAGATATGCACTTGTTCTGAGTTTGGACAGTTATCTAATTCTTGAGCAATTAATTCTGCCATGGCCTGAATATATCCTGGTCGTTGATACCAAGAGGGAATAACGGTATAATCAGTGTTCTGTAATTCTGGGTCTTTTTGCCAGAGTTGATCAAGTAATCTAAAGCTAGAACCGCTAGTGCTGATAGAATATTGAGGATAAAGTGGTAGAATTACTAACCTTTCTATTTGGTCGCGCTTAATTCTAGTGAGAGCTTCTTCTGTAAAAGGATGCCAGTAACGCATTCCTATATAAGTTTGAGCTGTTAATCCTTTTTCTTCTAACTGTTTTTCGATCGCCAAAGCTTGCTGTTCGGTAATGGACCTTAATGGAGAACCACCGCCAATTTCTTTATAATTTTCTTGAGACTTTTGAAAACGTAGGGTGGATATTAGCCATGCTAAAGGTTTCTGTAGCCAAGGAAAGGGCAAACGAATAATTTCTGGGTCAGAAAATAAGTTGAATAGAAAGGGACGGACATCTTCTAGTTGTTCTGGCCCACCTAAATTAAGTAATAAAACTCCAACACGACTCATAATATTAATCAGGCTCCAATTTTAATATTTGTTACTAAATTTAACATATTAATATTTTCTTAAGTATATTTTCTAATAAATTTAGAGTCAACTACTACCCCAAATCTATTCCAATTGAGCGATCGAGTATAAATAAAATTTATACACTTTTGACTTTTGACTTTTAACTTTTAACTTTTGACTTATTAATCTCATGGCAACAATTTTAAGAGACTGGAGCTATAAATATCAATGGTTATATGACGGTATTTCCCGTTTAGCAGCTCTTAGTGTTGGCGGAGAAACTAAGTTTCGCCAACTAGCTTTACAAGGTTTAACCATTGAGCAAAATACTCAAATACTTGACCTTTGTTGTGGTAGTGGTCAAGCAACTAATTTTCTGGTTAAATACTCCCAAAATGTTACAGGATTAGATGCTTCTCCACTATCAATTAATAGAGCGAAAAAAAATGTACCATCGGCTAAATATGTAGAGGCATTTGCTGAGGATATGCCATTCTCAAATAATCAATTTGATTTAGTACATACGAGCGCTGCTCTACATGAAATGAATTCTGAACAATTACGGCAAATTATTCAAGAAGTTTACCGCATTCTTAAACCAGGAGGTATTTTTACTTTTGTTGACTTTCATCGTCCGGTAAATATTCTTTTTTGGCCTGGGTTTGCCATTTTTTTATGGTTATTTGAAACTGAAACTTCTTGGGATTTTATTAATACAAATATCTTGGAATTATTACAAGAAGTAGGGTTTTATTTAGTTGATACTGACTCACCTAAACCCCTTTTATATGCTGGTGGTAGTCTTCAGATAGTTCAAGTTAAAAAATAAAAAATAAAGTTGCTTAAAAATCTGTTTAACCTGTGAGTTATATGATAATTTGATAATTATGTTTAAAGTTGACCGAATAATTAATAATTACCCACAGGAAAAAATCTGTGTAGAGTTTTAGCATATATTGGTGAACCACTACAAATTTATCAATTGCTTCTGAGACCTGATAATTCTATAGTGAATCAAAGCTTCGATCCAGAAGATCATGATATGATTCAATTAGCTGGCTTTGGTTTAGCTACCTGGAGTAAAGGGACTCTTAGTGAAGATTATCCTTTTATTTATAAGGGTATCAAACCTCCATTTTATGACCGCAATTTAGGCTCCCTATGTGAGCGTCACGAAACAAATGTCCTTCTGTGTCATATTCGTGCTAGTGGCTATGATAGCCTTAATTATGAAGCTGTTGTTAATGAAAATAATTGCCATCCTTTTATTTTTCCAGGATTTCGGTTAGCTATGGCTCATAATGGTGGGGTAAATGGATTCAAGGAAATTCGTCTAGATTTATTAAATAGGTGTAAACCAGAGATTGTCAAATATGTAGAAGGTAGCACAGATTCTGAGGTTGTTTATGCACTGCTAATGTCTCAGTTAGATGAACCAACTAAAGATTGAAAAGTTGATGAGATGATTGAAGCTATTAAGAAAACAATTAAAGTTATTCTTGATGTTCAAACTCAACATAATTGTACGGGACTAAGTACTCTCAAACTGTTTTTAGTAGATAGTAATGATGTACTTGTAGCTAATGTTGGAATTGGCTATAATCGACAACTAAATGTGGAAAGAAACTGGGAAGATTTAAAAGAATATCCTAGAGGAACAAAAGAATTTTCTTTGTCTCGGTTAAAAGGTCCAGTTTGGTCATTGAAAGGGAAAAAATTTGGTAATTATGAAGGATATCAAATGGAACCTTCTAGTAATGGAAATGAAGATATTAGTTCGGTAATTATTTCATCTGAACCATTGACAGAAGAAATCGGAAATTGGTCAATGATTCCCTTTCAAAATCTTTGCTTTTTCAATCATAACGGGGGAAAACCAAAAGTTGAGATTAAACCTTTTGATATTGATTGAAAATTAAGTTTAATAGAATGGTATAGCGCTACGCGCAAGTCAAAAGTCATGCATCGAGTGCGTAATTCTGAGGTTTCCTTAGAATATCAGACACACTCAAGACAGTCAAAAGGCAAAAGTAATATATGACTGAGCCCCAACATTTAGTAATATCCTAACCTTTACTTCGATTACTATAATACTTGGGTGGAGTACGCAAACTTGCTTCGCTCAAGTTGGCTTTTTTTCAGATTGACTTAATTAAGGACAATTGTTA
Source organism: Okeania sp. SIO2B9 (assembly GCF_010672505.1). NCBI lineage: Bacteria > Bacillati > Cyanobacteriota > Cyanophyceae > Oscillatoriales > Microcoleaceae > Okeania > Okeania sp. SIO2B9. The sequence goes on from NZ_JAAHGK010000303.1 coordinate 3,650, forward strand.
CTTTTAAACTTAGTTATCTTGGATTTTGATTACTCAGCAAAATAATTCCTATCCCCATCAATATCCAAGTTCCTTCAAAACCAACATTAATCCGGTGAGTTTTTTCTCTACTCAATAAATACTGAAATTCTCTATCTGACAATTCAAAAGCAGATTGTGCAAGTTGTTGATTAGCGTCAGTTAACCGCATAAAATCTAATGCTCCCCAATAGGTGGAGATACCAACAACAAAAATACCAATTGCCGTACCAAATAAACGAAACATAATTAACTGTTAAAATTAGATTTATTAAATTTAAGTAAATTTTGATTATATTCAAAATTACCAAAATCTTACAACATTTGTTTTTGATAATTAAAATGGATTTGTTGAGGGTGTGTTATACAGCTATTATCAATCCCTGTTAAAGGTATTTAATAATCTAGAGTGGGCAAAGAAAACAAAATTTATTGTTAGTGCTTCTTTTTCCCGCTACCTTTAAGAATGGCAAAAAAAAAGAAAGTAGGGAAGGAAACAAAACTCACACTTTTTTCAGGATATTCTTGTTTAAGAATCTGATTCTCGCACGTTAAAAAATAATCTTGCTGACTGCTGATTGCTGAGATATGACCACTCCGGAAATCATATTAGATTGCTCAAAAATTTGGATACTTTTGATGAAATTAAACATCAATTAACTAAAGATGACCAACCAAGTTTTAATCATCGGTGGATATGGCAGAATTGGTAGTAGTGTTGCCAGAGATTTAACTACTTATGCCAACTCGGAAATTACGATTACCGGACGTAAACAAGAAGCCAATATCAAAGAAATTCTTATTCCTGGAGTTAAATATTTAACTTTAGATTTAGCAAATAAAGAAAGAGTAAGAAATACTATTCATTCTTATAGTAAATCCTCAGAAAATTTAGTTATTCACTGTGCTGGTCCGTTTCATCATCGCGATACTAATGTTCTGAAAAATTGCATTGATGCAGGTATTAATTATGTAGATATTAGCGACTATCGAGGATTTACTCGTAAAGCTTTAGAATATTCTGAAGCTGCCAAACAAGCTGGTGTTACTGCAATTATTAATACAGGGATTTTTCCTGGAATTTCTAATAGTTTAGCTCGTAAATCTGTAGAACAATTTGATGAACCAGAAGAAATACATTTAAGTTATGTTGTAGGTGGTTCCGGTGGAGCGGGAGTAACAGTTATGCGGACTACTTTTTTAGGTTTACAAAATCCTTTTGAGGTGTGGAAAAATAACAAGTGGGAATTTGTTAAACCTTATAGCGATCGCCAAGTTATTGATTTTTCCAAACCCTACGGAAAAATTGGAGTTTACTGGTTTGATATGCCAGAATGTTTGACTTTGCCGACCTCTTTTCCCGTGCAAACTGTAACTACAAAGTTTGGTTCTTTTCCCGATTTTTATAATCATCTGACTTGGACGACTGCTCATTTATTTCCTGTTACTTGGTTAAAGAATTCAGGGGTAATAGAATTTTTGTCTCAAGTTAGTTATAAAATGACTCAAGTTACAGATAAATATAGTGGTACTGGTGTGGCAATTCAAGCAAAAGTTATAGGTAAAAAGTCAGGGAAAAAAGCTGATTTTTGCTCGTCAATTATACATAAAGATACTGCAACTGTTACAGGTATTGGTGCTGGTGGTATTGCCGAATTTATTTTGTCTGGGAAATTGCATAAACCGGGTGTTTGGTCTGTGGAAAATAGTTTGTCTACGCAATTATTTGAAGAGGTGATGAAGAGTCGTGGTTTTGTGAAAAATTATGGTGAAAAGTCTGTGGTTTATCAGGTAGGAAATTAAATATAAGTTGATAGTTATATGACTATGATAACGAGTTAGTATAAATTGAGTTATAATTTCCTATCATAGCCGTATTGCATTAGGCTAAAAATCAAAATACTTGATTAACGAATAAATTATTATTATGTCAACAAAAAAACTATCAGTTCGAGCTGCCGATATTGCTGAATATATTCGTTATCAATCATGCGATCGCCGATTTAAGTTAAAATATAACAATTATGAATTTCCTAAAAAAGATATTCCTTTTTCTAACTTAATTTTTGCTATTTCTTTAGACCCAGTTTTGGAAGAGGAAGGTCGAAGAAGAGAAAATGAATGGGAAACTTTGCTTAGAACAACACGTTAAAGTAACAGATTGGATTGCCAATAATTTAGTTCCACCTATATATCGTATTTATTCAGGGCGAACAATACCTGTTAGAAATATAGAATCAAATAATAATAGGTTAACAGCAGAAATTAATCTTGATGAATATAATATTACTTCTGAACTTTTACAAGGTAACTGTACAATTGATGAAGGTTCTTTTATTAGGCTTAGTCCTTGTTATGAAAATCCATATCAAGGTCAAACAATTGCTCAACTTTTGCGTGGTGGAAGTACCTGTTTTGTAGAAGTAATTGATTGGAATAGTGGAAAGATTGAACTTGAAGTTAGACAAACAAAAACTCCAGGTATTTATCAACTTCCTGGTCGTTTTTTCAGAGATGGAGAAGATATTTATGATTATGCGACTCTTGATGAAAGTCCTTCAGATTTTGTTGCAGGAAGAGTCGATGAAAAATTACAGAATACTCAAGGAAATCATGTTTGTCAATGGTTAGCTCCTGAAAATCCTCAAATTCCACCACAAATTTCTCCTTCAAAAAATGATTTAGAAAAATATCAAAACTTTCTTAATTCCTGACCATTACCAAATAATAAAAAGCTAGATGATAAGCAAATAGAAGCAATAATAAATGGATTAACAACTAGGATTCAACTTTTACAAGGCCCACCAGGTACAGGTAAAACAGAAACAACAGCGATCGCTACTTTTTTAAGAATCTTGGCACGAAGTTCTCCAGGGGATATTGTTCTTATT
>NZ_JAAHGK010000304.1:0-6544 GCF_010672505.1 Okeania sp. SIO2B9
ACATCCAATATGGGGAAGAATAAGATTTATAATCAAACCTTTAGCAATTATTGATTTAATCGCAATTCTTCCATTTTACTTACCTTTATTTTGGCCAAATCTAATATTTACTCGTTCGTTTCGCTTATTTAGAATATTTCGGTTATTCAAAATTAGTAGATATTCAGATACAGTCAAATTATTTGGTAAAGTTATCAAGTCAAAACAAGAAGAGATAGTTATTACTTTATTTATTGCTTTAGTTTTATTAGTAACTTCTGCCAGTTTAATTTACTTCGCTGAACATGAAGCTCAACCAGATGATTTTCCTCATATTCCTGCTGCTATGTGGTGGGGAATTATCACCTTAACTACTGTGGGTTATGGAGATGTTTATCCCATTACTCCTTTAGGTAGATTTTTAGGGGCGATCGCTGCATTAGTAGGAGTTGGTATATTTGCTTTACCAGCAGGTATAGTTGCTTCTGGTTTTACTGAAGAAATAGAAAAAAAACGGGCTTCAAATCAAAATAAAAAATCTATAATTTGTCCCCATTGTGGTCAAAAAATAGATGAAGAATAACAAGATTATCGCAGTAATATCATGTCCGGTTGAATACTTATAAATAATGACCGAGGAGGACCTCCTCAGTCCTCAGTAGTCAGGAGTAAAAAAGAAGGAACAGAAGAAGAAAGTTTTCTATCACTAATTAAGCAGACATGATATAACTACATTAAAGTTGAAAAAATAGACTTTACTTATGCAATAATGCGAAATGGTGAAATGTATCAAGCTGAAAATTATTAGCCATCAACACCAAGCCATAATCAACCAACAAAAAAACAAAATATGACAACCCGTAAAATAATCAAAACTGATAAAGCTCCCGAACCAGTTGGCCCATATAATCAAGCGATCGCTGCCACAGGTCAAATGCTATTCGTCTCCGGTCAAATAGCGATCGACACCAGAATCAATCAAATAGTGTACACCGACGATGTAAGTAAACAAACAGAACAAGTTATGGCAAACCTAGAAGCTATACTTACCACAGCAGGTGCATCTTGGTCAAATGTTGTCAAAACAACCGTGTTCCTCAAAGACATGAACGACTTTGCCACCGTAAACACCATCTACGCTAAATACTTCAACCCTGAAAATGCCCCTGCCCGCGCCTGTGTTGAAGTTGCTCGCTTACCCAAAGATGTACTTGTAGAAATTGACTGTATTGCAGTACTATAAAAAGTTTGGCGTTGGTGAAAAGAGATATGATATCATGTCCGGATAAGAGCGCGATAGAACTCTGTTCCGCGCTCCGCGTTAACGTGCGTTGTGCGCCAGCAAACAAAAAACTTTCTGCTTCTACTCCTGTTTATTCTTCTTTGTTCCCTCCTAACTCCTCCGTAGTTTATTTATAAGTAATCAACCGGACATGGTATAAGTCCTAATAAGTACTGAAGCAGACTTGATATCAAAAGAAGATTTTCTCTAGAGTGCATATATCCAAAACTTCTCCGCTAATATCAAATCTGCTCGGGTTCGGTATAAAAAAATGTTCTATCTGAGCGCCATTGCCAAATCTTTCTTGATATTCCCACATTCTCCTCCTGGGAGGGGTTATATCATGTCCGGTAGCATCGGAGCGTGTATAAAATTAAGGTGACAATAGGATAAAACCTTCTGCCTCCTGCCTCCAGCATAGCTGCCTTCCTTCCAGCAAAGTCTAATTATTCAACCGGACATGATATTAGGGGTGGGATCTCACACTCTCCACACTCCCCATCTCCCCTAATATTTCCTCAAGGTGGTTGTGTTAAATATTTTTGAAAGTGAAATTGCTGAAAAAGTAGGAAATTGAATAAAATTACATCTCACTACTATGAGAAATTTTACAATAATTGGTGTTGTTGACTACAAGGTTTTAACTCGCCGATCATCCCAATATGAAGTAGATTTCTACTAATCTAAGTAGTAGTAAATACCTAAAAATAATTCTGATATTTTTATCTATTATAGAGTTTTTGCTTATTGCCAGAATATTGTCTATATAACTACATCTAAAAATTACCATATATCAAATTTAATTAATTGGTTATTTGATAAAGTAACAATTTATTTCATATCCATGGCCAAATTTTGACATTAAGATATGAGAGTGTTACAATATCATCAGTTTTTTTGCTATCATAGGGCATCTCCATCTGTAACCTTCTCAAAATAAGGAATACATAGATATCAAACCAGGAAAAAAACATCATAATTGATACAAATTATATCAGGAAATGTCTACTAGATCGATGAATAGATTGGTAGATAGCCCTCTGGTATCTACCAATCTATTCATCTAAATATAAACAATTGTTAAATTGTCGCCTTTCTCAATTTAATTAATTTTTAGAATAGATGCTTTGAAAGCAGAAAATAGGAGGATTTAAAGGAAAAAATTTTTAATATTCTCAAATTCTTCAAGTCCACCCGACCCAAATTAAAACTACTATTATGGTAGGAGAGAGAGAATAATTAATATTTGTTATCAACAGTTAGTATTAATTGATAATAATGTATAACATTTTGCTATTCAAAATGATTATATTTATTGCCCACAAATTAAATAGGAATCAAGAGAACTTTGTATAAATAAGTGCACGATTAAATACAAATTAATATACTCCTAGATCATCATAAACTTTGAAAATTATGAATGACCAAGATAAAACTAAAAAGGAATTGATTCAGGAATTGATTGCTCTGCGCCAAAGTGTTAGTGAACTAAAAACAGCAAATTCAAGTTGCATTTTAAATGAGCAAGAGTTAAATATGATCATTGAAGACCGCACTGCAGCACTCAAAGAATCAAACGATCGGTTAGTGCAAGAAATTGTTAAACACCAGCAAGCAGAAACAGCTCTGAAAGCAGCTCAAGAGCAATTACAAACAGTTTTGGCAGCAGTACCTGGTACAGTATCTTGGGTGAGTTCGGATTTACACTACATAGAAGTCAATCAGCAGTTAGCTGAGATGTTTGGTATGCCCAGAGAAGAATTTGCGGGTAAAAATATTGGTTTTTTAGGCGCAAGTTCTGAGTTTAATGACTTTCTACAAGAATTTTTTGAAAGTTCAAATTTAGAAACAAGTCGTGAAATTACATCAATAGTTCATGGACAACCTCGCAACTATTTGGTTGTCGCAGAAAAGTACAACAAAAACCAAGCTGCTTTTGTGGTAGGTATTGATATTACAGAACGCAAACAAGCAGAAAATGACCTAATAAATGCTAAAGAACAGTTACAAACAGTATTAGCAGCAGTACCAGGTACAGTATCTTGGATTAGTTCGGATTTATGTTATATAGAAGTTAATCAAAAGTTAGCTGATATTTTTAGTATGCCCAGAAAAGAATTTATGGGTAAAAACATTGGTTTTTTAGGCATAAGTTCTGAATTCAATAAATTTGTTGATAAATTTTTTGCTAGTTCTGAGTCTGAAATCACAGGTGAAATAGTATCACAAATTCATGGAGAACCTCGAAATTATTTGATTGTAGCAGAAAAATACAATCAAAATCAAGCTGCATTTGTGGTAGGTATTGATATTACCGAACGCAAACAAGCAGAACAAAATCTTTTAGCAGCTAAAGAAAAACTAGAAACAGTATTAGAAGCAGTTCCAGGAATGGTTTCATGGATTAATTCAGACTTAACCTATATTGAAGTAAATCAACAATTAGCTGATATCTTTAAACGATCGAGAACAGATTTTGTCGGTAAAGATATTGGTTTTATAGATAAAAGCTCTGAATTTAATACCTTAATTAAAGAATTTTTTGCAAGTTCTCAGCAGGAAATAACTTCTGAGATTATTTCAAATTACCAAAATCAAACCAAAAATCACTTAATTGTTGCTCGCAAATATGATCGAAATCAAGCTGCTTTTGTGGTAGGTATTGATATTACCGAACGCAGACAAGCTGAATCAGACCTTGGAGCAACTAAAGAACAGTTAGGAGCTGTTTTAGAAGCAGTTCCAGGAATTGTCTCTTGGATCAGCTCAGATTTACATTACTTGGGAGTTAATAAACACTTAGCACAAACTTACAATTTACCAAAAGAAGCTTTTATTGGCCAAAATATTGGCTTTCTGAAAGCCAGCGAAGAATTTAGTGAATTTATGCGCCAATTTTTTGCCAGTCACGCTCGGGATGACTGTCGAGAAGTATCTGCTTATGCGAATGGTGTTGCTCGGAATTATTTAATTGTTTCCCAAAAATATGCTGAAGGTAAAGCTGCTTTTGCTGTAGGTATTGATATTACCGAACGCAAAGATGCAGAAGCAGCACTCAAACAAGCAGAAGAGAAATATCGTACCATCTTTGAAAATGCCGTCGAGGGAATTTTCCAAGCAACTCCCGATGGTTACTTCATAAGTGTTAACCCCGCATTAGCTAGAATTTATGGCTATGAATCTCCTGAAGAGATGATTACTAACCTTACTTCCTTACAACATCGACTTTACGGTAATCAAGAAAGCCGCTATCAACTTATGCAAATACTACGGGAGCATGATGTTGTAGTTAACTTTCAGTCACAAGTTTATCGCCGAGATAGTAGTCTGATCTGGACTTCTGAAAATGCCAGAGCTGTACGAGACCGAGATGGTAATTTAATTCGTTACGAAGGAACTGTTGAAGATATTACAGCACGTAAACAAGCACAAGAAGCATTGCAAAGAGCTAATCAGCAGTTAGAAACAAAAGTGGAGGAACGTACTGCTGCTCTCAAAGAATCAAATCGTTTGTTAATGATGGAAGTTACAGAGCGTCAACGAGTAGAAACCGCCTTACGAAAATCAGAAGCGGAACTGCGGGTTTTGTTTGAGGCAATGACTGATGTAATTACTGTCTTCGATGCTAAAGGTAGATATGTCAAAATCTTATCTACTAATTCAGAAGTGTTATATAGTCCCATCAATGAATTGATTGGTAAAAGTGTTTATGAAGTTTTGCCTCCTCAACAAGCAAACCTATTTATGATTAATATTCAGCGGGTGCTGAATACACATGAAACTGTTAATTTAGAATATAGTCTGCTTGTAAATCCACAGAACGGCAATATTCAAAAGCCTAACTCTCTATGGGGAATTTCATGCAAAGTTCCTAATTACAAATCTTCTGATTTGCCTCCCTATCCCTATTCTCCTCTTCCTAATCCTAATGAAATTTGGTTTACTGCTAACATTTCACCATTACCAGATAACTGTGTGATTTGGGTAGCGCGTAATATTACAGAACGCAAACGGGTGCTAGATGCACTACAGCGAGCTGAAGAAAAATATCGTAGCATTTTTGAAAATACTGCAGAAGGTATATTTCAAACTTCCCCAGAAGGATATTTCATTAGTGCAAATCCAGCTTTAGCGAAGATGTATGGTTGTTCCTCGGAAGCAGAGTTGAAAAATCAAATGACTGACATTGCCCAACAACTGTATGTTAATCCAAATCGTCGCTCTGAGTTTATTGCTGCCCTTGACAAAGATGGTTCTATATCATCCTTTGAATCAGAAGCTTATCGTGTTGATGGTACTATAATCTGGATTTCTGAAAATGCTCGTGTAGTTCGTAATTTTGAGGGAGAAATACTTTATTATGAAGGTACAATTCAAGATATTACAAAACGTAAGCATGTAGAGAGTGCACTACGATTAGAACAAGAAAAATCTGACCGTTTATTGTTGAATATTTTGCCTGCGAAGATTGCTGAAAAATTAAAACAAAATCAACATCCAATTGCTAAACGGTTTGAAAATGTAACTATTTTGTTTGCTGATATTGTCGATTTTACTGGTTTTTCAGCTCGGATATCTCCTAATCAATTAGTTGATCTGCTCAATCGAATTTTCTCAGCTTTCGATCAATTGACTGAACAACATGATTTAGAAAAAATTAAAACTATTGGGGATTCTTATATGGTCGTTGGTGGTTTACCCGCAGCTAGAGACGATCATGCAGAAGCGATCGCTGAAATGGCAATAGATATGCAGCAGGCCATTACTAAATTTTTAAATGACTTGGGAAAACCTTTCCAAATTCGGATTGGTGTTAATACTGGAACTGTTGTAGCAGGAGTAATTGGTACTAAAAAGTTTATTTATGATTTGTGGGGTGATACAGTTAATGTGGCATCTCGAATGGAAGCAAGTGGAATACCTGGAAAAATTCAAGTTACTGAAGCTACTTATCAAGTTTTAAAAGATAAATATTTATTAGAACCACGGGGAAATATTTCAGTTAGAGGTAGAGGAGAAATGATTACTTATTGGCTTCAAGGTAGAAGGGAAAATAGTGAAAAAAATTTGATCTTTTCGCACAAAAATCATTTGCTTGAGGGTCGAGTAGACTAATATCATGTCCAGTTGAATACTTATAAATAAACGACGGAGGAGTCAGGAGTCAGAACTCAGGAGTCAGGAGGGAAGAAATAAGAAGAAAGAAGCAAGAAGAAAGAATAAAGAGGAGGAAAAGGAGAAAGTTTTTTGATCACTAATTATCTGGACATGATATAATATCAT
>NZ_JAAHGK010000305.1:0-6527 GCF_010672505.1 Okeania sp. SIO2B9
CAAGGGTTTAACTGTAATTATTGTTGATGATGGCAACTCTCCAGAGCAAGCAGTAAAAATAGCAAATAATCTGGTTTTAACAGGTCAAGTTTTGGCAGTAATTGGTCATACTTTTAGTGAAATCACGATGGAAGTAGCTCCAATTTATGAAAAGAATAAACTGGTTTTAATTTCTCCCACTGCTAGTGCTTCTAAATTATCAAATCGCAATGATTTTTTCTTTAGGATGATACCATCTGATGCCACAATGGCTCAAGCAATGGCAAGTTACTTAATTAATAAATCTACTGATCAACAGCAAATAGTAGCTCTGTTTGATAATCCTAATGATATTTACAGTGAATCTCTCAAAAATAAATTTATGGTTAGTTTGAGTGCTGGTGGTGGCAAAATAGTTAAAGATATGAATGACAGTTTTGATTTATCAAGGACTTCTTTTAATGCCAGTGCTGCGAACAATAGAGTAGAAAAACAAAAAGCTACTGCAATTGTATTACTGCCAGATATTTCCACTTTAGCGAAGGCAATAGAGGTAATCAAAGCAAATTGGCAGCTCAATTTACCGATAATTACTGGAGAAAACCTCTATAGTAACTATACTCTCAAGTTTGGTGCTCAAGAAGCAGAGAAAAATGTTGTAGTAGCTACACCGTGGCACAGCTTGAATAGCCCCGATCCAGATTTTCCACTGCAAGCAAAAAACATTTGGGGAGGAACTGTTAGTTGGCGTACGGCTTTTGCTTATGATGCAGCTAGAGCCTTGATTACAGCATTAGAATCACTTCCAGAACGTCAAGAGTTAAATCGCATCGCCCTGCAACAAATTTTAGCAAGTGAAAATTTTAGTTCTGAGGGTGCTACAGGAGAAATAACTTTTTTACCAAGTGGCGATCGCCAGGAATCAAGAATTATTTTTACTAGAGTCGTGAAATCTAGTTGTTCGCCATTAGGCTATACATTTCTGCCCCTAGATTATCCTGTCAGCAAGTTTAGTATTTTGGAATGTGATTGATTCGTTATTTAGAGGAGATAAGGGTTAGGTAGTGACTATTCAACAATTAATAATTAATAATTAATAATGGCTTTGTTGCACAAAAGATGAACATAGAGTATAGATATGGTTATGGTTATGGTACAAAAAATCTGCACCGACTAGATATGAGTAAGTCCAAGTCCAAATCCCAATACAGAGTAAGTAACTGGTCAGCAATACGATGCTTCCTTGAAACAAAGGGGGAGTCTAACATTTTGGCTGAGTAATCAAATGATAGAGCAGTGGCTGACAACAGAGAAAACTGGACGTCGGGGGGCATCTCATACCTATAGTCAGGTTGCTATGGAATTAATGGCAACTCTTGCTACTCTGTTGAGCTTGGTAGGACGACAAACCGAGGGATTTTTGGAATCTATATTTACCTGAATGGGGTTAGAGCTACCAGTACCAGATCACAGTACCTTGTCCCGTCGCCTGAGTAAATTGAATATTGAGATACCAGTAGTCCCAGCCCGTCGCCCAAGAGGCCATGCATCTAGTCGTAGACTCTACAGGGGTGAAAGTGTATGGAGAAGGGGAATGGAAAACAAGAGTTCATGGTGTAAGTAAACCTGTACAATTGCGTAAGTTACATCTAGGTGTCAATGAAGCAACTGGGGAAATTGTTAGTGCTGTGGTAACAACTAACAATGTTAGTGACGATCAAGTGTTTTGCTACTGATTGGAGGGAGTAGAGGGTGAGATTGGGCAAGTATCTGGTGATGGAGCCTATGATCAACGCAAGTGCTACGAGGCAGCCAGTAAAAGGGGAGCTAAACCAACCATACCACCGCGTCAAAATGCAGTCATCTGGCAGCATGGCAAATGTAAAGCTCCGGCTGATCCCAGGAACTCAAATCTCAGAGAGACTCGTAGAGTGGGACGTCAAAAATGGAAACGAGAGAGTGGATACCATCGGCGCTCCTGATCCGTTTGCGTAGCATTCCGTAGGAAAACAACAATGTTGAGGCTCAAAGTGATATTCGGAGGCAAGTTGCGACGACGAAAATTTGAGACTCAAGCAGTGGAGTTATTTATACAGTGCGCTATCCTTAACCACATGATTCAACTTGGGTTACCTGAAAGCTACAAAGTAGAAATTTAGTTGATGGAATTTTCGGGGGAGCCGTCGCGAATGCAACTTTCATGCAACAAAGCCATTAATAATTAATTATTACCTCTCCTTGAAAGCTGATAACGGTTTGCATGCTGGTGAAAAATACGAAAACTCTGTCTGGGATTTTTACTTCGGAGAAGAACTAGGACAAGTTAGGAGTTTAGAAGTTAACTTTAACGGTATAATACCATTTCTCCATGAAGTTGCACTTACAGCGCTTTTCAAATTGATGAACCACATCTTCACAAACAAAACTTTGTAGGGACATTCCATGGAAAGTTCCTACTGTGGTCTACCCAAATGAAAACCGCTGTAATATTAAAGATGAGAATAGTCAGTGCAATAAGGTCCGATCGACAATTATTAAGCGCAGCTTTACAAAGAATTGGTATAAATGGTGCCATCTCTGAACTAACATACAAAAAAATGTACAGTGATTTCCTTTCAGATCCAAAAGTGCGTGTACCAGATCCTAATAGCATTGCAGCTTTAGCATTCATTGGTGGTGGAATGTTCCTTTCCCGTCGTCGCCAGTCTCGCTAAGAAATTAAATTATAATTGCATCTACTATAAATTTTAATATTGGATACAAATAAATAAAAATTCTATAACTGGGTTTCTCCTAAAAACGAAACAGGAGAATCTCAGATTTTTTTTGTTATCAAGATATATAGTAGGGAATAGGGAACAAAGGCCACTTGCATCTGACCAATGCGGAATTGCAGCACTATTTCCTATAGTACCAATGAGCAAAAACTTTGCTATACTTAGTTTTCTATTTCCCCATCAGGCTAAAATATCAGGAGGATAAGTTTAGCATTACTTTTGTAAATTGCTACAATCACAGTGGGTTGAAAATTCTTCGATCAAAAAATTGATATAATAACCAAGATTAATTTTAAATATATCAAAAACTAATTAACAGGGATTGTGACTTCAGAAAACCTAACATTATTTGAAACTGAATATAAAGCTGGCAAATATGCCTTTGAGCGAGGTCAATACCGTAATTCAGTGCAACATTTAGAAACTGCTAAAGACAATATTGAGCTTAATTCAAGATTTGGGGGAGAGGTACAAATCTGGTTAGTGACAGCGTATCAAGCGGCTGGCCAAATTCAAGAAGCAACTGCCCTTTGTAAACAACTAACTCGTCATCCTCGTTTAGAAACCCGCCAACAAGCAAAACGTATATTAGCCATTCTCGAAGCACCTGTACTGAGAACCAGGCAAGAATGGATGACTAAAATTCCTGACTTGGGGGCAATATGTGAAAGTGATGCTAAAGATCGTCGAGGTAGCACTATGGTTTCCCAAGTGAAATCACGGCCACCGAAGCCAAAAACTCTGAAGTTAGAAGTTGTCGATCCTAGTCAAGTTAACACAAAAGATAATCAATTTGTTTGGGTGGCGTTAGTACTAATAATTCTGACTGTTAGTGGGTTAGTTTGGTTTAGTTGATTTTTATCAGGACTTACGCACGCATACGAATTATACACTATTTGTAGGGGGTTAACGGCCGTTAACCCCTACTATATTTGGTTGTTATGCGTGATATTATGTCCGGTAGCATCGGCATTGTATAGCAAAGGTAGGCAACAGCTCCGGAAGGCAACAGGCAACAGACAGGAAGGCAATTGAGCAAGAAAAAAACTTAAATTTCCTGTAGATATCCACGCTAACTTTTACACAAACGATACCAACGGACATGATATGAGTGAGTCCTCAGAAGTATTTTCCCACCAACTTTTCAGAGAATGACTTTTTGGAGGTGAATATCGTCCGTTTATATCAAATCCGGTAGCATTGGTATAACTAGATTAGTTAATTAGGAGTCAGGAGGGAATAAAATGTAGAAATATTTGCGATCTGGCTGACAATGAAACATTTTTTTATACCGAACCCGGGCGTATTTGATCTCAAAGTCTACAGTTTTAATTATCTCCTGGTTGATGGCTTTCTCAAACTGAATAGCACTTTCATTACCCTCATTTTGCAATAGTGAGCTAATGAATTACACCAACTATCTTTTTTAATAGATTAATCTAAAGAACTCGATCTATTACAGTAAATTGAAAAGCTCTATTCAGAGAATTATTTGTTTCATTCTTGCTGAAATTAAAGCAATATTTTGCATTTTTATTGACCACATAATTTACTCTTTTTATAGAAATGATCATCTCTAATTATCAGTTATGAGAATGCTTCAGTAACAATAGAGTTTTAATACCAGGATATAGATTTTAAGACCTTTCAACTATTCTCAATCTTGCCAAATTCCCCTAACACCTAATTTTTAGAAAATTTTCAGCAAAAAATAATTTAACCGACACTCAACCTGCTTAAATATAATATGTAAAGTTATATCTGAGAGGTAAATTATGAATGCAAAGGATATTGCGGGATTGATACATCCAGCATTGGCAGTTGTGGTGGTTTTCCCAATCATTGGTATAGTTCTCAACTTGGCTTGGCAGACTCGTCAACGAAGGCTACAAACTGCGGATAAAAGTAAAAGTAAAATTCCTCCAGTGGTAGGACCGGAACATAGAAAAATAGGTAATTTGTTGACGGGTTCCGTTGTGGGAATAACTTTAGTCGCTATTGCTTACTCAATATATTTTAAGGGTATTTTTAAAGATTTTAAAAGTGAAAATATGACCCTAGCAATATTAATAGTAACCATCTTTATGACTACGGTTGCTTCTCTAATATTTCTTTATCAAGCTAAAACTAAATTATGGCGAGGAGTATTTGCGACCTTAACCGGAGCAGGTATCGTAATTTTAGGTTTTCAAGATGGTGTTTTCCGACGCGACTATGAGTGGGCAGTTTCTCATTTTTATTATGGTATAATAGCTTCAATATTGATGATTTTTTCTTTGACTATTGTGCCGGAAATATATAAAGATAGGACTCACAAATGGCGCAAAATTCATACTGCTTTAAACTGTTTGGCGATTCTAGTATTTTTAGGGCAAGGAATAACAGGAAGTCGGGATTTGTTAGAAATTTCTCTAAGTTGGCAAGAAAAATATTTATATAAATGTGATTGGGAAAAACAAGTTTGTCCAGATGCACAATCACAAATTTTATCACCAGAAATAATTGTTGCTTCTATTTCTAATTATCCAACTTTAGCTCAGACAAATACTGTTTTAGCTTCTGGAGAATTTGTAACTATTACTCCGGGGGAAGATACCGAAGGTACAGCAGAAATTATTCAAGCAGGTAATAAAACTCAAGTTCGGTTAGCGGAAAACTTTTCTGCCATTGAAGGTCCGGCAGTAAAATTGTTATTACATAAAGAAAATCGTCCGGAAAGTTATACCACAGAAAATTATGTGCGTTTGGGAGATTTAAAAAGTTTTACAGGAGAACAAGTTTATGACATTCCAGAAGGAATAAATTGGCAAGATTATCCAAATGTTGTGGTCTGGTGTGAAAAATTTGATGTCACTTTTGGATCAGCAAAACTTAAGTGATATTAAATCTGGTTGAACAACCTCACTTCAATTTAGTAGTAGGGGTATTTTCCTGCGGAATGCTACGCAAATATGTCGCGGAGGAAACGGCCGTTTGCTGGCGCACAACTATCATTAACAACCATAAAAGGATGCTAAACCCTTTAGGACTATAGAGCAAAACTACGAGCAATTATAACTGTTATACTGAATATGAGTTACTATTTACCGTTGCACTTATGCGACAACTATTAAGAAAACGATCGAGATTATAAACTTTGGCAATAGATGCTAGTAAAGTTGGCTGAGTTGCAATAATACTCAGTGGAGTAGAACCTGGAATAGGAATAAAAGCTGAACCAAAACATACCCCAGCTGCTGTAGCAACAAGAGAGTATGCTACTGTCCTTTTTAGTTTGACATTAACTGCCTGAGCTGTTATAAATGCTTGCGAATATGATTCAGGAATGGCTTTTATAGACGCTTCTGTTAATTCTTTTAGACCTGAAACTGTCTTGCCTGCAATAGGATCGGCAGAAACTTCCATAATTTTGAGTTGAGTATTTGCTCTCTGTTCAATTTCAGCTAAGGAGTCACTCAGCCTTTTTTTTAGTTCAGAAAGCTCTTTTGGTTTAGCAATATCACACTGACTTAACACTATGATTACAGGAATTTTTAAGCTAAGTGCTGTTTCAATCACTTTTAGATCGAAATGTTCAATCCTAGTTAATCCTGCATGAATGAGGTACCAAACAAGGTGAATACTGTCATCTACAGATTGGGTATTGGAAAGAGATTTTTCCCCAAGGAATCCTAAAGTCTCTTGTAAAAAATCATCTGTTTTGCTAACTTCATAACCAGCAGAATCATAGAGTATGATTGGAATATCTGGATTATATGGGTTTGGATATTT
>NZ_JAAHGK010000306.1:0-6510 GCF_010672505.1 Okeania sp. SIO2B9
CGGCTCCCGCTACGCGCCTGAGATCGCGCGAGAGGAGCCAACCTTCACCCTGACCCCGCGCCGCGCCATCGGGCCGGACAAGGATGAGTTGGCCCGAAACCCCCGCGCGCGCTCCGCCAAGCTGCGCGTAGCCACTCGAACCTCAGCCCCCCCGCGCGCCTCGGATCGCAGCGGGCTTGGCTTGCCGAAATTGGTCGGAAGGAGTCAGTCGGACCTCCTCAGGAGGAGAAAGAATTACAAAGATAAACGTAGTTATGGCGATTGAAGATTTTTTTTATGTCCAATTAAACGGATTTGATATGATAACTGAATTGACAATTATAGCAGTCTAAACAAAGGTTAGGACATATCAAAAACTTAAAACTCAGACAAACCAAGCTTTTCTTTCTTCTTTCTTCCTTCTTCCTTCTTCCTTCTTTTTTCTTTCTTCCGCTATAGCTGTTGATTATCCTTAAACACGAGTTGCTCTATTAACAGTATTATGCTCTACTTCCCTAGCTTTTTTGCCACGCCAAAGTAATCTTATTGGTGTTCCTGTAAATCCTAAATGTTGACGAAACTGACTTTGTATATAACGACGATAATTATCAGGAAAACGCTTGGGGTCATTCACAAATAAAGCAATTGTTGGTGGTTTACTTGTCACTTGAGTTCCATAATAAATTTTTCCTTGACGACCCTGACGAGTCGTTGGAGGAGAATTCCAACTAACAGCTTCCTCTAAAACTTCATTAATCACTGAAGTTGTTACCCTACGTTGATATTCATTAGCGGCATTATCTATTAAATCTAGAATTTTCTCTACTCGTTTTCCTGTAGATGCACTAATAAAAATCATCTCTGCCCATTCCATAAAATATAGTCTCGACCTTACTTCTTGTTCATAAGTATAAATAGTATAGGCATCCTTTTCCACAGCATCCCATTTATTCACCACAATAACGCAAGCTCTACCCTCCTCAATAATTCTATCTGCCAACTTTTGGTCTTGCTCTGTTACCCCATCTAAAGCATCAATTACAAACAGAACAACTTCAGTACGACGAATAGCTTTAAAAGCTCTATTAATACCAAAAAATTCTGCACCATATTCCACATTTTTCTTTTTTCTAATACCAGCAGTATCAATCAAACGATAAGTTTTTCCATTACGTTCTACTACAGTATCAATAGCATCTCTTGTCGTACCAGAAATAGGACTAACAATTGCACGATTTTCTCCAAGAAATGCGTTTAATAAACTAGATTTACCCACATTAGGACGACCAACAATTGCTACTCTAATCTCATTTGTTTCTGGAATTTCTGTAATAGGTGGTAAATGGGTAATTAACTCATCCAATAATTCTCCAGTGCCATTGCCATGAATACCAGAAATGGGATAAGGTTCTCCTAAACCCAATTCCCAAAACATCGCAGCTTGGGTTAATCCTTCTGTCAGAGATTCGCACTTATTAACTGCTAGAAGGGTAGGGACAGGTTGTTGACGAAGCCATCTAGCTATTTCTTCATCTCCTCCAGTTGGGCCTGCTTGTCCATCTACTACAAGAATAGCAACACTTGCTTCCGCAAGAGCGGCCATAGCTTGTTCGCGAATTAACGGTAAAAATTCTGTATTATCATCAAATATCAAGCCTCCTGTATCTACAACTTGGAATTCTCGGTCTCGCCAATATGCGTTACGGTAAGTACGATCGCGAGTTATTCCTGGTTCGTCATGGACAATTGCATCTTGATTTTCGGCCAAGCGATTTACTATTGTGGACTTTCCCACATTTGGTCTGCCAATAATAGCTACTATAGGTAAGGACATACTTAATTTTAATTAGTTTAGCTAAATATAACAATATGATTTTAGTTGTGAGATATTGAAGACTTTTAGGCAATAGGCAACAGGCAACAGCTCATCTGGCAACAGCTCATCTGGCAACAGGGAAAAAACGAATATATATTAATAAGATAACTGCCATGTTCTATGCTTTAAAGGAACACCTCAATTCTCACATCTGATTTCTGATTGCTATATAAATTCTTCAAACTTTTATTGTAGCAAGAATTTTGTTGAAGCAAGTTTTATATCATTTCTGTTTAATAAGACATCTCCAGAAAAGAGGGAATAGGGAATAGGGAATAGGTATGGAGGGGGAAATAACTGATAATTCCTGTACGATAATTAATTTTATTTTTGATTTTTGGAGATGTCTATATAGTGGTGAAAAAAATTATCTTCTCACTTCAAGGGTAAATCTCTTTTCCTTCTTCCTTCTTCAATTGATTTTATTTTTGATTTTTGGAGATGTCTATTAGTGGTGAAAAAAAATTATCTTCTCACTTCAAGGGCAAATCTCTTTTCCTTCTTCCTTCTTACTTCTTCCTTCTTGTTTCTTACTTCTAATGAATACACCAAGTCATGCCATTATTAATCTAGCTCTTCTTGCTAAACCACAATTATCACAAGCTAATTTTGCTATTGTAATAGGTGGAATTTTACCAGATATTCCAATCTTTATTTTCTACTTTTGGGCAAAATTTATTGTCCGGTTACCAGAAGCAAAAATTTGGTCAGAAGCCTATTATCAACCATTAATACAAAATCTTGTTGCTACTTTTCATTCTATTCCTTTAGCGATAATTTTATTACTAATTTCTTACTATTTTGGCTGGGAAATTATGCAAGTTATTTGTATTAGTTTGGTGCTTCATTCTCTGTTTGATTTACCAGTACATAATAATGATGCTCATAAACATTTTTTCCCTTTAAGTAATTATCGATTTATTAGCCCTATTTCTTATTGGGACCCGAAACATTATGGAGCAATTGTTGCCTTGATAGAAATTTTACTGGTGTTATTAGCAACTTTGTGGATATTTCCTAGCATTAATTCTGCAATCGGAAAAGTATTGATAGTTCTAGTTAATATTTTTTATTGTAGTAGTTATATTTATTTTTATAGCTGAAGGAAGAAGGAAAAAGGAAGAGAGAAGAAGTGAAAAAGGAAAAATCTGGCTTTGTCTGAGTTTTAAACTTTTGATATGTCCGCGCCCTTTCCTTCCACTGCTATATCTTCGTTCTTAAAATTTTCACCTACCACCTAATATTAAATCTATTAGTATCGGTATAAAATCTTTTGAAGTTAGGAGTCAGGTAGTAGGGGCGTTAATGATAGTTATGCGAAGCTAACGGCCGTTTGCTCAGGTAGAAGCTCTCCGCTTTACATGTCGCGGAGCGTTAACGGAGTTATGCCACAGCAAAACGCCCGTACAGGAGTCAGGAGGAAAAACAGTTATAAAGATTTGGTAATTGTGAAAATGGACAATATTTTTATACCTAATTAAACGGATTTGATATAAAACCTAAAACCTTCTTAAATCATTCTCAAATTTTCACCTACAACCTACCACCTAAAACCTAAAACCTTCTTAAATTAATTAAGAACGCCGAATATTAAAACAACACCACTCTCCTCGTTTCCAAAGAGTGGCCACAACCCAACCATTTTCTTCCAAAGTATCAGCAATTGATTTAGCTTGTTCTAGTAAAATTCCACTAAGAACGCCCCAAGTTGTAGGTTTAGCGATCGCTTCCAGACGTGGAATTATATCAATAATTACTTCAGCTAAAATATTACAAACTATACCATCTACCGGACCAGAAGCTAACTTAATTAAATGCTCAATATCCCCATGTTCAACAATTAATTTTTCAGCCGTTATATCATTTAATTTCCGATTACCAATAGTGGATCTAATTGCTAGTGGGTCAATATCAACTGCATATATCTGACGTACCCCTAATAATGCTGCACCAATGGACAAAATACCACTACCACAACCAATATCAGCAATAATAGCTTCTGGATTAGGTTCCAACCCCAAGCGCATTTCCAATGACTCCAAACATAACTCCGTAGTAGGATGAGTTCCTGTACCAAAAGCCGCTCCTGGGTCTAAACGAAGAATAATTCTATCTAAATTTTCTGGTAAATCTAGCCAAGCAGGATGAATTAGAAAGTAGTCGCCAATTTCTTGAGGTTGCCAATATTGTTTCCAACTACTTGCCCAGTCTTCTTCCTCAATTAAATCCCAATTCACTACTGGAGTTGGTAGATTCATACATAGGGCATCCTGACGTAAGTGTACGGCCAAAGCTGACAAGTCCAACATTTGAGCTTGTTCTTCTGGTATATAGGCCCAGATCAAGCAATGATTCTCTTGGACTTGACTCGCAGTACCTCGGCAACCAAAAGTATCTAGACGCCAAGCAATGACTTCCTCGAGACTTGGGTGACACAACACTCTAATTTCCCACCAGTTATATGCCATAAAAATTTAAGCTTTTCTACATTGTTATTTTCTAGATTAGGTGTTAGGTCGTAGGTCGTAGGTTCAACAATTAATAATTAATTATTAATTATTATCTATCCTTGAAAAGAAGAGGATTGACGCGGAGCGTGAAAATTTTTTCTTCCCTTGGTCTATTGGATATGGTTAGGGAACCCATCCATCCCACCCTACGGTAAGCTGCACTTTTTCCTTCGGAATGCTGCGCAAACATGTCGGCGACTGCCGTTAACGTGCGTTGTGCGCCAGCAAAACGACCGCTTTTTTTCTCCTTTAAAGGAGAGGCTTTAAACCTTAATTATTCGGTAAATTTTGTCATAATTCATAATAGAGTATATAACCTACAACAGCTTTTTGAGATATTACTCTTACCTATAACCTATAACCGAAAAATCGTGGTCTAAACCCTCCCCTTTTAAGGGGATAAAAAAAAGAGAATTCCGTATTTTCTTGCCTCCTTATTGCAGAGGTACTGTTAGCGTAGCTCCTCCGGAGGAGGCTAACTGTTAACGCAGTTGCTCTGGAGGAGGCTAAGAGATAACTGAAATGACCTATTACCTATTAGACATATCCAAATAATCAAAAATAAAATCAATTATCGTACATAAATCATCAATTATTTCTCCCTACTCCCTACTCCCTATTTTCTAGAGATGTCTATTAAAGAGCAACTGTATAAGCATCCCTAATTCCTGGTTCTTTGAGAATTTCAGTTAAAATTCCTTCCGGCAATAAGTCATCAATACTTAATACCATCACCGCATCACCCCGAACAATTTTACGACCCACCTGCATACTGGCAATATTCACATTAAAACTACCCAAAAGTGAACCTATTTTACCAATAATTCCGGGCATATCTCGGTGTAAAGTCAATAACATATAAGGACTTGGGGGGACATTAATTGGAAATCCATCAATATTAGTAATCCGAATCTCATCTTCTCCAAGTAAAGCACCTCTAACGATATGGTCACCCAGAGAACCCTTTGCTTCCAACTCTAACGAACCAGTATAGTCCCGGACTGAAGCATCCTTAGTTTCCACTACTCGAATACCTCTTTCCTTAGCTTCAATTGAAGCATTTACATAGTTTACACGCTCTCGCAGAGCTTGAGAGAGTAAACCTTTGAGAGCTGCCACTACTACTGGTTTACTATCCCCAGTGGCCAAATCTCCTTGAAGACGGACATTCAGAAAATCAATTCGTCCACCTGCCAATTGACTAACTAAATTACCAAGAGTTTCAGCCAATAACAAATAAGGCTTAAGTTTTTCTAATGTATCTGGATACATACCAGGGATATTCACTGCCGATCTAGCAGGTAACCCCAACAACACATCTCGAATCTGTTCCGCAACATCTATTGCCACATTCACCTGAGCTTCAGCAGTAGAAGCTCCCAGGTGAGGAGTCATCACAATTTTTTGTCCTAGCTCTCGTAGTGGGGACTCAGCTTCTAGAGGTTCATTTTCATACACATCTATAGCAGCACCAGCAATTTTGCCTTCTTTTAAAGCTTCTGCCAAAGCAACTTCATCAATAATGCCACCTCTAGCACAATTAATAATACGAGCTGTGGGCTTCATTTTTGCGAAAGTTTCAGCATTAATAGAATGATAAGTTTCATCAGTTTTGGGTATATGGAGAGTAATGTAGTCCGATTCTTGGACCAATAAATCCATATCTACCAAATTACAACCCAATTGGTCTGCCCTTTCTTTAGAGATAAATGGATCGTAGGCCAGAATTTTCATACCCATAGCTTTCGCCACCTTAGCTACATGGGAACCAATTTTACCCAGACCAACAACACCGAGAGTTTTTTTGTAAACCTCTACCCCAATAAACTTTTTACGGTCCCATTTGCCACTAACAACTGACTGGTTGGCTTCTGCAACGTGGCGCGACATAGATAACATCATGGCAAGGGCGTGTTCTGCTGCAGCGATCGTATTTCCTTCTGGGGAATTAACGACTACAATACCTTTGCGGGTTGCTGCTGTTACATCTACGTTATCTACCCCTACTCCAGCACGACCAATAATTTTTAGTTGAGTAGCAGCTTCAATAATTTCTTTAGTAACTTTAGTACCAGAGCGAATCATTAAAGCATCATATTCTGGTATAATCTTAACAAGTTCTTCTGCGGGTAAACCTGTTTTGAC
>NZ_JAAHGK010000307.1:0-4319 GCF_010672505.1 Okeania sp. SIO2B9
CAACAAAGTCTCTTGCCATCAGGACTCAGACGTGGTGAGGCATAAAAATCATTACCCTCGACTAATATCTGAATATCTGCCTTATTTTTGATATTGATGCTAACTATCCTATTTATAGGTTCTCCACCTTGAGTATGATCTTCCTGAATACAAATTAGGCGATCGCGCTGTTTATCCATCACAGCATCAGCATAACGACAGTTTACTTCTGGAGTTAAAGGTTGAGGAGTTGCATCTGGAGTCTGGCAGTAGAGACGTTGGTCAGCAAAATTAGAAAAATAAATCCTGCCATCTGTCACCAAAAACGCACCTCCTCCGTATTCATGGACTCTGGTGCGGACATTAAAAGGTGGGGGAGTGATGTCAGTTGTCTGTCCATCTGGAGTGTGACAGACAATTACATTCCGTCCACCTTCTGAAGGTCGTCCCTCGATCCAGTAGACATCCTCACCATCAATGGCAAGACTGCTAAGTCCAATTGTCCCTGCCACAATCAAATCAGCAGTGATGGGAGATTTCCAAGAGCCATAAGGTGCTATTTCTTTCATAGTTTAAAATTAATATTATAGATTATAAAGCAATATTTACTATTAATTGTGTCATTGTCAGTCACTAAATCTTAAATATTCAGTTTCATTTAATATAGGACAATATAATTTTGACTTCACTACCGCCATTCAATCTACAATATTAATACAACCCAATAATATAGAATCCGGTTATATAGTATATGTTTATAGTTCTATAAATTACTTCAATTACTTCAATATTCGGCGTTGCACAGTGACAAATGATTTTAGATTTTTGATGAACAGGATTTTGGATTAATCAATTGCTAAAATGATTAATATTAGGTTTTTTACTCAAAGTCTAAACTAATTTTTGGCAATATCATTCCATAATGTGCAAACCCTAATATTCTATCTCCCCATCTCCCCTGCTGGCCTTGGTGAATCAAGCTATGAAACCTAAATTTAGCCAAATATAAAATGCTTTTCAGTTAATAGTTATACAATTTCTCCATGAAGTTGCGCTTAATAAAAGATAACAGCTATTAGTAAAATTCAGGTTTGTGTAAGAATTATTAAGCGCATTATGACAGATAAATGGTATTAGGCAATTGCCATTAAAGCACAATCATAGCCAAAATTACCAACGCCCCAAGGCTATTCTCAAGTCTTTGTTAACTCTATGATTGAATAGTCTAGGGATATTAATGGTGGGTTGGGGAGCAATTAAATACGACCGCAATATTGAGTGCGTTCGCAACACATCCTCTAGTAAACTGAATGGATGCGATCGGCTAAAAAGGAGGAATTTTTGATGTAAATCGATAATGGAAAAAATATTGAACACCTTGCCCCGTCTTACTTGAAAAATATTCAAAATTTCTCCTATAAACTGCGGAATGTGAGGTGAAAAAGTTTTTAGCTGGTGGTGCATTGTAATGGTCGTGCATTGTAATTATTTTTTTATAGCAATGTGCGCTGGCATATTTACAAATGGCAGGAGGTGTCCAATAGCTAAAATCTTATATTATCATTTTCTTTGTGGGTTTAATACCCCACCGTCTACACGGTGTTCAAAATTACTTGGGGTTAGAATCCCCATGTAATTTTCCTCCTGTCTCCTGTCTCCTGTCTCCTGTCTCCTTCTTCAACAGCTTTTTATATCATGTCCGGTTGAATACTTAACACTTTGGAGGAGGTAAGGCAGAAGGCAGGAGGCAGGAGGCAGAAGGAAAGAAAAGGTTAGAAGGGAAAAGGTTTTTTATCACTGATTATCCGGACATGATATTATTCCCCCAAATGAGCTGTTCCCTATTGCCTGTTTCCTGCGCCCAGCGCTATACCAGACACGGTAGTGGGAGCATCTTGCTCCCTTCGCGGGCAGGATATCCGCATTACCAATTGCTTATTCCTATTTACCATTACGCGAGCAGGACTACCATTTTAATACTGCCAACTTACCCCTACTTCAAATTATGCGAAGTTGTAGACTCTTCTCATTTATTAGATGAAAAAGGAATCATTGAGAGTAGTTAAGCGAGATGCTATTTGCCCTGAGGTCGCAGACAAATTTTCTAGAGTAACTAAAAGTTGATCGTTCCAGAAAATAGAAATGTTGTCTCCAACAGGATTGATTGTTAAGTTCTGTTCATCAGTAGTCAGTCCATCAGTTAATACGAGGAAGTCTTGATTGATATCGAAGTCGGTGATGATATCTGCTCCTTGGTTAAGGTTGATTAGGAAGCGATCGCCACCACTACCTCCAGTGAAAGTATCATCACCTTCCCCACCACTCAAGAAGTCATCACCTGCTTCTCCAAGGAGAGAATCATTTCCTGACGATCCAAACAAGCTGTCGTTATCTTCACCACCTAACATTGTGTCATTACCATCTTCACCAAACAATTGATCCTCACCTTGATTGCCAAACATGAGGTCGTCTCCTGTGCCACCAAACAACTCGTCTTGCTGGCCTTGTGTGCCAACTGCTGCTACAAGTTCGGGGTTATCTCCATAGAGAGTATCATTACCTTCACCGCCACAGAGAGTATCATTATCTTGATCGCCAAACATGAGGTCGTCTCCTAGCTGACCATATATTAAGTCATCACCCTTACCACCTCGTGAAGTATCATTGTCTTCACCACTAAGGATAGTATCTGCAGCATAGTTACCACTGAGGAAGTCATTTCCGGCACCACCAGAAATCAAGTCCTTTCCTAATACATCAGGATCAGTAACACTATTGTTGCCACCATAGATTGTGTCATCTCCTTCCTCCCCTAACAAGGTATCGTCTCCTTGGTCGCCAAACATGGAATCATCATCCTTACCACCATAGATGAAATCATCTTGTTTACCACCGTACATGACATCGTTTCCACGACTGCCTTGCATGACATCGTTACCTCGACCGCCATAAACAGAATCTTCTCCTACTTCCTCTTCTGATAAATTTGAACTAGGGTCACCAACAATTTGATCGTCACCATTTTCACCCATGAGTGAATCGTTCCCCTCCTGTCCGAAAAGAGTATCTGATTCTTTTCCACCACGGACTTCATCATTATCCTTACCACCCATGAGCAGATCTTTGTAACGGTTGCCGTTGAGGGAGTCATTACCCCTTCCACCATTCATAGTATCGCTACCAGTAAAGTCTTTGTCAGTACCACCAGCGGTACCACCCCAAAGAACGTCGTTATCTTTGTCACCTAGAACAAGATCGTTGCCTATATCACCCCAGATTACATCATCTTGCTTACCACCACGAACTATATCGTTTTGTTTTCCTGAGTTAATAAAATCCTTTTGTTCTTTGCCATTAACAAAATCATCTCCACGGTTAGCAAAAATTACGTCTTCACCCTCACCACCATAAATAATATCATCGCTATCACCACCTTCTACTGTGTCATTTCCACCCAAGGCATCAAAAGGTTGTCTGATGTTGCTGATCTTAATCAATTCACTTGCTTCTGTACCGAAGAATAACTCTTCAAATAGATTTGTTTCGTCGATAACTATAGAGGGTAAAATAGGTAAATCTACAAGTTCTATAGTTGGAGGAGGAGGACATGAACGATCTTCATTTATAGGAGTTGGTTCTGGAGTTGGTTCTGGAGTTGGTTCTGGAGTTGGTTCTGGAGTTGGTTCTGGAGTTGGTTCTGGAGTTGGTTCTGGAGTTGGTTCTGGAGTTGGTTCTGGAGTTGGTTCTGGAGTTGGTTCTGGAGTTGGTTCCGGAGGATTAAAAACATCAATAGAAATATTGGCAGGTTCTAAAGGGTTACCATTAGGGTTATTGGCCACATAAGGAATACTCACTTCTCCTATAAACCCTGGAGAAGGAGTGAAAGTTACATTACCTTGATCATCTACTTCAAAAGTACCTTGATCATCTACTTCTAAGGTGGTCTGAATTCCTGGAGTCTCTGGGTTGAGGTCAATAGAAGTCAGGTCTATAGGAGTATCGTTATCAGCGATATTCAGAGTTACAGGAGTATCAATAGGAGTTGTGGCGCTGTCATCGTCTAGGTCGCCGACAACATCAATAGAAATATTGGCAGGTTCTAAAGGGTTACCATTAGGGTTATTGGCCACATAAGGAATACTCACTTCTCCTATAAACCCTGGAGAAGGAGTGAAAGTTACATTACCTTGATCATCTACTTCAAAAGTACCTTGATCATCTACTTCTAAGGTGGTCTGAATTCCTGGAGTCTCTGGGTTGAGGTCAATAGAAGTCAGGTCTATAGGAGTATCGTTATCAGCGATATTCAGAGTTACAGGAGTATCAATAGGAGTTGTGGC
>NZ_JAAHGK010000307.1:4329-6508 GCF_010672505.1 Okeania sp. SIO2B9
GATCATCTACTTCTAAGGTGGTCTGAATTCCTGGAGTCTCTGGGTTGAGGTCAATAGAAGTCAGGTCTATAGGAGTATCGTTATCAGCGATATTCAGAGTTACAGGAGTATCAATAGGAGTTGTGGCACTGTCATCCTCTAGGTCGCCAAAAACATCAATAGAAATATTGGCAGGTTCTAAAGGGTTACCATTAGGGTTATTGGCCACATAAGGAATACTCACAACTCCTATAAACCCTGGAGAAGGAGTGAAAGTTACATTACCTTGATCATCTACTTCAAAAGTACCTTGATCATCTACTTCTAAGGTGGTCTGAATTCCTGGAGTCTCTGGGTTGAGGTCAATAGAAGTCAGGTCTATAGGAGTATCGTTATCAGCGATATTCAGAGTTACAGGAGTATCAATAGGAGTTGTGGCACTGTCATCCTCTAGGTCGCCAAAAACATCAATAGAAATATTGGCGGAGTTAGAAACTGCACCACTACTATCTTGGACTGTATAACTAATCGGAGTTGTCTGACCTGTAAAACCTTCTACTGGAGTAAAGGTGAGGTTTCCCTCATCGTCTATAGTGTATGTACCTTCTCCTGGTTGTGTGAAGGTAGTCTCTTGTTCTGGGGTACTGGGGTCTAAGTCTACGGTGCTTGTGTCTATTGTCGTCTCTGGGTCACTATCATCATCGGTAATGTTGAAGGTTACTGGTTGCCCTTCTATTGTGGTGCTGCTGTTGTCTGTTGCTACTGGTGGTAGGTTTACCACTTCCACTGTGATATTGGCATTGTTTGATGTATTGCTGTTGTTGTCGTCTACAGTATAGGGTATTGTGACAACTCCGATGAACCCTTCTACTGGTGTAAAGGTCAGGTTGCCGTTTTCATCTACTTCAAAAGTACCCTGGTCTGATAGTTCTAATAATGTTGTTTGGTTTCCTGGTGTTGTGGGGTCAATGTCGATGGTGCTGGGGTCTACTTCTCCTTCAAGGTCGATGTCGTTGTTGGTGATGTTGAATGTTACTGGTTGGTCAATAAAGGTGTTGGCAAAGTCATCGGTAGCTATGGGAGGACTGTCAATTACTTCTACGATGATATTAGCTGCGTTGGTGACGCTGCCTGCGGTATCTTTTACGGTGTAAGGAATTGTGACAACTCCAATAAACCCATCTGTGGGAGTAAAGGTGACAATTCCTTCTTGGTCTACTTCAAAGGTGCCTTGGTCTACTGTGAGTATTGTTTCTTCTAGTAGTTCTGTGGTGCTGGGGTCGAGGTCGATAGTTCCTGGTTCTATGTCTTCTCCTGCTTCGGCGATGTCGTTGTCTGTGATGTTGAAGCTGACTGGTGTGTTGATGACTGTGCTGGCATTGTCGTCGCTTGCTGCTGGCCGTATTTCTGTGACTGTGACTGCGATTTCGGCTGTATTTGAGAGTTCGCCATTGTTGTCGGCGACTGTGTAGGTGATGGGTGTTACTTCTCCGAGGAAGTCGGCAACTGGTGTGAATGTGATGTTGCCATTATCGTCTATTTCAAATGTGCCTTGAGCTTGTTGTGTGAAGGTGGTTTGTCTGCCTTCTGTGTTGGGGTCTAGGTCTACTGTGGTTAGGTCTAATGTGCCGTCACTGTCTGTGTCGTTTTCGCTGATGTTGAAGGTGACTGGTATATTTACTCCGGTGTTGGCGTTGTCGTTGGTTGCTACTGGTGGTGTGTTGATGACGGCGATGGTGATGTTGGCACTGTTTGAGAGTTCGCCGTCGTTGTCGTTGACTGTGTAGGGGATGGTTGCTTCTCCTACGAAGTCTGGTTCTGGTGTGAATGTGATGTTGCCATTATCGTCTATTTCAAATGTGCCTTGTTCGGGGATGACTCTGGTTTTTTGCTCTCCTGGTGTGTCGGGGTCTAGGTCTATGGTGCTGGGGTCGATGTTGCCGTCTATGTCGTTGTCGTTGTCTGTGATGTTGATGGTTACTGGCTGGTTTTTGAGTGTTGTGCCGTTGTCGTTGTTGGCTACTGGGGGTTGGTTGGAGATTATAGCGATGTCTGTGCTGCCGGCTACGGTTGCTGTGCCGTCGCTGACACTATATGTGAAGTCTCCTGGGTCGTCTGTGCCGTTGTAGTCGGCGGGGGCGTCGTATTGTAATGTTGTGAGTTGGGCTGGTGTTAATACCTGGTTGTTGGTGACTGCTGT
>NZ_JAAHGK010000308.1:0-6507 GCF_010672505.1 Okeania sp. SIO2B9
TGTTACCACAATTAGCATGATTTTTTCTGCTTCCACTTGTACCAGTTGTAGATGTCGTAACTTAGCGGTGGCAGTTTGGGGCATTGTCACTAGGGTAATATAACCACTTAGAGTAGCCAAAATTTGAGCCGATCCTTGAAGTAGGGCCTCTAGGCGACTTTCTGGCAAATTCAATTGTTTTTGTAAAAGTTCTTCAACTTCAAAAGCCAGAGTTTCTGAAGGTTTCATTAATTGGTCAACATATATTCGGTATCCTGAGTCCGAAGGAACTCTTCCAGCTGAAGTATGAGGTTGATATAAAAGTCCTATTTTTTCCAGAAAGCTCATCCCAGTGCGAATTGTCGCTGGACTAACACTGAGATTGTACTCTTCTGCTAGAGATTTGGAGCCAACTGGTTCTGCCGTTGCAATATAATGACGAACTGTTGCCCATAGTATATGTTGATGACGATTATTAAGATTAACTTGCAGTGACATGGACGTAGAGAAAGTATATTAGGTAAAGTGCCAGACAATAGCAAAAAATATGATGTTAGTTAATCATAACACCAAAGTTATTTTTCTTTATATAACTTATACTTCGTTATTATCTACTCATATTTATCTTAGTTTGTAGATATAGCAGGGAACAGCGGTGCAACTCCGTGTCAACAATAAAGATGGGAAGGAAGCGCCACCTGTGGGCATCTGAGCAAACCAAGCTAGTATCTGGTAGCGCACTCCTGTGAGTCAACAAGCAACAACGAAAAATATTTCTCTGTCTAAATATCAAGTCTCATTAATTAGACGTAATAAAAATTCTCTTCTCAAGATACAGCCTATTTCAGATTAGTAAGGTACACCAGTCGCAGGCAAGATGCCTACACTACAAATACTTTACCATTCTTCTGTGTATATCATTTACCTGAAATCTCCTGTAATTGAGAACTTTATATCAAATCCGGTAACATTGGTGTAATTAGATTCATAGTGTGGGGACCTACCCCCAACCCCTCTCAGGAGGTGAATGTGGGGAAATAAAGAAATATTTGGCAATGGCTGAAAATGGAACATTTTTTTTATACTGAACCCGAGCGGATTTGATCTAAAATCTTCCAACCGTAGCAAATATAAAATTTGCAATATTTTATGTTAGAGCTGATTTATTAACTGAGCTGTTTGCGCAGCATTCCGCAGGAAAACTCTTATGCTATCTAGGTCTCATAAATTTCTACTTTACTGGCCTACAATCGGTAAAACCTTTGTCCTGTAAGAAATTCAGCCTCTTAATATTTACTTTTTGAAGAAGGAGACAGGAGACAGGAGACAGGAGACAGGAGACAGGAGACAGGAGACAGGAGACAGGAGACAGGAGGAAAATTACATGGGGATTCGCTCCCCCAAGTAATGCGTGAACACCCCCGTTGACGGTGGGGTATTAAACCCACAAAGAAAATGATAAATCAGCTCTTAGGTAACTAAAGTTTGCCGGAAATGAAAAGTTCCGAATTCTGACTAATAGCGAAGTATACTTTTATCTACTACCATTGAGTAGGCATCAATACCACCAATAATATTTTTCACATTTGTAAAACCCTGACTCTTCAACCATTGGCACATTTGAGCTGAACGTATACCATGATGACACAAGACTAGAGTTTCTTTCTCATGGTCTAAATGGACATGAATTTGGTCTGACCATTCAGAAAATTTACTTAAAGATAAAACTTTAAAACCTTTGATAGAAGCTATTTCTACTTCTCGATCTTCCCGAACATCAACTAATTGTAAATTTTCAGGAATACCATCTGTTAACCGGTCTGCTAGTTCTTCGACAGTAATATCTAGTAAAGGTCCTTCGGAAGATTGTTGTGACATTTGAGAGAGTGGAGTTAATGACTTTGTATTAACGGTCGAGTTATAGAAAGCTTTTCAACATTACTATAAATTTAGTGTAAAACTATATAATTTTTTCTTATTTTAGTCAAGTAGACAAATTTTTGAAGTTTGCCATCGCTTATTCTTGATTAAATATTCTGGTATGAGAGAGTTTTTTTGTGTCTTGAGTGGGTCTTACATTCTGGGGAGGCCCAAGAATTAGGCACTCGCTTTTTGAGAGGCAGCTCTCACTAAACTAATCTACCGTATTATAGGCCAAATTCACTGTTCGACTAATGCCTCTTAAAACTACTGCCCATTTTGTATTAAAATTTAATAGCAATTTTACTCCTAATGGACTGTGGTAGCTAACGAATCATACCTTTCATCCGACAGATATAAATACGAATTTGTTGTATCTACAACACAAGCAAGCATCAATGCAGGCTTGAAGGAATACCTGGATACCATCGATCAGCCTGAGGTGTCTCGTTTCTTTCTTGACGAAGATGGGGAGCACAACTTAAGATAGCTAGGCTGCATAGGCGAGTAGCGAACATCCGCAAAGATGCACTTCATAAATTGACAACATACGCAAGCCAAAAACCACGGCACAATTGTCATAGAAGATTTGAACGTTAGTGGAATGTTATCTAACCATAACCCACCCCCATCCCCTCCCTGGAGGGGAGCTAGAGGGGTGGGTGCAAACCAAGGATTTTACGAGTTCAGGCGACAGCTAGAATATAAATGCCAATGGTACTGTTCAGAGTTAGTAGTAGTAGATAGATTTTTTCCATCATCAAAGACTTGTTGCAGGTGTGGTCACGTCCAAGATATGCCGTTAAGCCTGAGAACGTATGATTGCCCTGACTGTGGCTTGTCAATAGATAGAGATTTAAACGCAAGTATCAATTTGCGAAATGCGGTCGGCTTGATCGTGAATGCCTGTGGACGGAGTGCTGCCGACAGTTCCGGTGGTTTGCGTAGCATTCCGTAGGAAAGCAGGAAGTAAACAGTAGAATATCACTCTATGTGACGTTTTATATCGGTTTTATGAAGCAGCATAAGCCATATACTCTGAAACAAATTATTGACATGACAGGGGGTGTAAACCCCTTAGATATACCGGATGAAACTCCTGATGATGACGAAAGAATACAAAAATTGGAAAAGATCAAGTTTATTGGATGATTTTTGGTAAAGATAGGCTTGCCGCTAAACGTAAACATTAGGGATCTGCAAGTTGTGAATTTGGGAAGCTCTGTGGAAAATGTGATGTCAAATTCTCTGACTATCAGGATTTAACAACATCAATCACATTGATTCATAAAGAGAATATAAAGAAAGTTTAGTTCCAGTCAAATTAGGTGTTATGATCAAGTATAATTGATCTATATTTTAACTAATCAGTCGTCTACCTGCCATCGCTGTTACCAGCTCATCAAACAACCAGAAATCTTGCGGGCAGTAACTCAGTTCCACTGGTGATCGTCAACCGTTACTTGCAATGTCTAATTAACCGGATTCTATATTACTCATATCTAATCTTAGTTTCGGTTTGTTGTACCACGCACTGTTATTTTTACCCTATTTGCTCTATTTGTGCAACAAAGCCCGCACGCATACGAAATTATACACCATTTGTAGGGGGCTAACGACCGTTAGCCCCCTACAAATGGTGGTTATGCGTGAGTCCTGTTGAAGTTAATTTTTTCGGGCGTTGATGTTTAATTGCCATCGGATTTTTTTTATTTCTACAACACCCTCAATACACTAGGAATACTATCAATAACATCTAATGATTGAATTTCCTCTAATGCTTGCCGGAAGTTACCTTCTTTTACATCATGGGTGACAACCACTATTTCTGCAAGTCGATCATGTACTCCTGTTTGCACTACAGATTCTAAACTGACATCATGACTGCCAAAAAAAGTACCCAGTTTACCAATAACACCAGGGTGGTCTTTTGTCAGGAAGCGGGCATAAAATCTGGTAACAAGTTCTGCCATTGATGCTGTTTCACAATAATGTTGATGAGTACAACTTAACAATGGGTGAGCAATAGGTTCAGTTTCTGTTTTGAGGATGGCAGCGATACTCATAATGTCGGAAACAACTGCACTTGCTGTGGGACCTGAACCTGCACCCGGCCCGAAAAACATTACTTGTCCAATGGGTTCTCCTTCTACCAGGATAGCGTTATAAACATCATTAATACTTGCGAGGGGGTGAGTTTTTGGCACGAGGGTAGGATGTACTCTCAGTTGTAATTCGTCTGTGGTGGGGTTGGTATTGTTGGGGTCGCATTTGGCGATCGCTAATAATTTGATGACAAAGTCTAGTCTGTCAGCATAAGCAATATCAGCTGCCGTTACTTGACGAATACCTTCGCAATGAATATCTTCTAATTTAATTAGACCACCGAAAGCAAGAGAAGCCAAAATTGCGATTTTATCTTTGGCATCTAACCCATCTACATCTGCAGTGGGGTCAGCTTCTGCATAACCTAAATTTTGAGCATCGGCAAGAACATCTGCAAAGTCTGCTCCCTCTTTTTGCATTCTGGTGAGGATGTAATTAGTTGTCCCGTTAATGATACCGATAACCGAATGAATGCGACTAACTCCCAAAGATTCTTTGAGGGGTTGAATAACAGGGATACCGCCACCCACTGCTGCTTCTAACATGACATAAACACCTTTTTCATTCGCTGCTTCAAAAATTTCTGGACCATAGCGAGAGATCACAGCTTTATTGGCGGTGACGACGTGTTTGCCATGGGCAATAGCTTTGAGCATTAGGCTTCTTGCGGGTTCCAACCCACCGATAAGTTCTACTATAATATCTATCTGTGGGTCAGTAGCGATCGCTTCTAAATCTGTTGTTAAAATATCTGAAGGTAGATTAATATCTCTGGTTTTGGAGATATCGCGCACTCCCACTCGATGTATTTCCAGTTCCTGAATTAAAGGATGACGACCTTCTGGGGATAGCAAAATTTTTGCTGTCCCTATACCGACTGTACCTAATCCCAACAAACCAATTTTGAATCCCACGATTGTTAACCCATAATGAATTAAATATTTTGAGCAAGGTTCAGCCATAATAGCTGAATACTATCCTAAATATTAACAAATAAATCGAACAAAAAATAGTCTTTTTAGGAAAAATATTATGTCCGGTTAAATACTGGTTATTCAAAGAGTAGGGAAGCGCTGAGAGTAATACCAAATCTCAAAAATTTTTCTATGTTTTCTTGAGTGTGGGAGATGGAGACCCATCCCTAATATCATGTCCGCTTGAATAGTGATACTTTGGAGGGGGGTTGCACATTCTGGAATGATATTGCCAAAAATTAGTTTAGACTTTGACTAAAAATAACCATTAATTAATCATTCTAGCAATTGATTAATCCACAATCCAATTCAATCAAAAATCTCAAATCATTCGTCGCTGTGCAACGCCTTGGAGGAGGGAAGGCAGAGGGTAGAAGGCAGAAGGCAGAATGCAGAAGGGAAAGAAAAGTTAAAAGGGAGAAGGTTTTTTTATAACTGATTATCCGGACATGATATAACCCCTCCTAGTAGCGCGTCAAGCTTGAAATAGTGTTTTAGGAAAATTCTCCAAACCTTAGTCATAGTAAGAATTATACTAAAAAATTGGCTTTGCATAAATGCGGGATGATTTTAATAGTTCTGTGGAATGGGTATCTTGCCCGTTCCTTATATTTTCGGACGGGCAGGATCCCACCCCACTTAATATTCATCCCCTAATTCAGCAACGCCTACTAAAAAATTTAATACATTATTTTCAGCTTGACGCGTCAGTAGTTTTTTGTGTTAATTTTGGAGTAAATTCATAGCTACAGCTAAGATACCAATCTGACGCCTGTCTACTAATAGTTATTTTTTGAGTTGTTGCCTCAATAGGTTCGTAAGTTTTGACAATACTAATAAAAGGTAATTTATGGTTCCATCCGTTTAATTCTATTAGCTTTCCACAATTATCAATTGTGTTTGCGTAGCATTCCGTTGGAAAACTATCATGTTTACCTTTTTTCTTAAACCTTGGATATTTACTCAATCCTTGTTTGCGTTTGCGTAGCATCCCGTAGGGAAGCATTCCGCAGGAAAAGAATCTTTTAAACGCTTCACCTAAACTGATGTTTGCGCAGCATTCCGTAGGAAAAGCGTATTGATAAACTTTAGATGATCAGCTTTTCATTCAGGGTTCAAGAGGTTTTGTCTGATTAGTAAAAACCTTTCTGAGTTTACGGGCATTAGGTTTATAACCATCCCTGTAAGCCGCATTCCACAAACTTAACCCCCAATTATAACACCATCTGCTATAACCCGCGTGTTGAGCCATCAGAGTTTTTTGCTTATTATTTAATTTGAGTTTGGTTCTGATGGATTTCATGTATGAGTGAACCCAGACTGTCTAATAGAGCCACTTTTTAACGTATTATATCGTTATTCTTTGATTAAGTCAATGCTCCCCCGATTTTTTTCACTCTCTGCATAACCTAACTTAGACCAGATATACGCATCTTTACAGTTACAGGAAACAACTTAATTCCTGAGATTAATACTAGGTGAAATGGCGTAAATTCCTTTTCAGCTTAGTAAATGCAGAAAACTTGGC
>NZ_JAAHGK010000309.1:0-6497 GCF_010672505.1 Okeania sp. SIO2B9
TCTCCGCCGAATCTTTGGCCAGGGGACTTGCTCCGCTGATTACTTCTTCTTGTCCCATTTCCTTGAGATTAATTTCAGGTGAGTTGGGGAGGAGAGCTTCTGCTTGAGTAATTATAATTGCCTTCCAGACTTGAGCTATATCAGCACCACAGTTGTGACATTGTCGAACGCTCAAGTACACTTGTGTTCCACATTGATGACAATTTTTGTGGGTTAGGGATGTACCACATTTTTCACAGAATTTATTCTGGTTCGGGTTTTCAAACTCACATTCGGGACAGATGAGCATAATAGGGGGTTAATTCAACAATTAATAATGAATAATGAATAATTAGGGTTTGCTGAAAAAGTCTTTTAGTAGGGGGAGGAGACAGGAGACAGGAGACAACCCACCCCTCGCCCCTCCCCCTCCCAGGAGGGGAGAAATGGGAATGAGCGAGGAGGTAGTCGGAAAATTGTCCCAAGATTGTTCTGCCCAACTATGTGCCTAAAATACGCTCCATGCATGAGCATCAAGAGCTGAAAACCAGGCACTTTTTTCAAACCCAAAAAGGCTAAAATCTTTATATGTCAATGCTTTTAGATTTAATCAGCAAGCCCTAATTAATAATTAATAATTACCTCTCCTTGAAAAAAAGAGGATTGACTAATAATGAAAATTTTCTTTATTATCCCCTTAAGAGGCTATGCTTTATAAACATCTTTCTTAACATAAAAATTGACAAAATATACGAGTTATGTATTGGTATTGGGGCGACTTTTTTAGGAGAAAAGTGTATTGAAAAATACATTTTTTTGAGAACTGTAGATAAATTTTTTGCCCCCACACTCCCCCCATCTCCCCATCTCCCCATCTCCCCATCTCCCCATCTCCCCATCTCCCCATCTCCCCATCTCCACATCTAATGTGTGTCAGTCCACTATTGCAGGATGGCAGAAATAACTAACCAGTTACAAAATCCTAAGAGCTTTACCAATCAATACTTTTGACTGTCTTGAGTGTGTCTTACATTCTGAGGTCCCCTCAGAATTACACACTCGCTTTTGACTTTTGAGTTTTGACTTCCGCTGACTTTTGACTTCCGCGTAGCGGCACTAAAAGGGAATAGAGATCGTAGTATCTTCTAAGATTGTCTGAGCTGCGATCGCTTCTATTGTTTTTAATGGTACTTCACAGAAGTATTTTTGCCGAAATTGTTCTTCTGATATTGCTGCTAGGAATTTTCCGATTATTTGGGATTGAGTTTCTGATTTTTGGTTTTTGATTTGATTTTGAGTTATGTAAAATGCTTGGTCTTTATACTTGACATTAAAACATAAATATTGTAATACTTGAAAACCTAATTTGAGAGTAGTATCACCAATACCTAATTTTTTTAGGAGTTGATAACGGGTGACAGGTTTAGCTGTACGACTGAGATATTTAGAAATACCCAAAAGTTGTTGCCAGATATCTGTCGGAGGGACAATAGGAGGTTGTGAGTAGGCGATCGCTAATTTCTTTTGTTGATTTATTGCTCGCCGAAACCAGACTCGTAAATCGTTCCAGCTAGTGGGACATTCTTTGAGAAGAATAAAATCTTTTTGGCTATTAATTCTTATTTCTTCTAGATTACCGATTCTCTGACTATTACGCCAGTCCCAAATCCAATCTACAAGATTTGATGTTTTTAACTGGGTATTTTGGAGCGATGGTTGTACGGCAATAAGTCTAACTTCATAACGTTTTTTATAGGCATTGAAGTCTAACTCTACCAAAGCATCACATTTTTCTTCAGGAATTTCATCTTTATAATGACCCCACCAAACACCAGGGAACCCTTCCTCCCCAGACTCATCCCAAATTTCAAAATCTGTTTTGATATATTGAACTTTTTTTCCGTTTAAATCTTTTTGATTTCTGTGCCAAACATTACTAAACCTACAATTTTGGACTAAAAGTTTAGGAACAGGGTTGCCCATTCCACAGGGTTCTAAAAGTTTAAGTTCTTGAAATAAATCTCTACCCAACTCAGAGACAGTCACAATTAAATCTACTTCTATTGTTGAAGTCTGGTTAACGGTCGTTCCTAATGTTTGTCCTAATAATTGATTAATAGCATCTGTAAATATGGGGATATTTTCTACTGGCAAGCTTAGGCCAGCAGCAAAAGGATGGCCTCCAAACCTATGTAATAAATGTTCTTGATTTTTAACTAACTGGTATAGGTCTATTTGACCAAAGGAACGAGCGGAACCACGAGCTAATAATGGTTCCTCAGAGTTTTTGACCGCCTCAGTTTCCTCGGTCAACAAAATAGTGGGACGGTTGTATTCTTGAGCTATTTGACCTGCTACTAATCCTAACACACCTACAGGCCATTGAGGGTCTGTGAGAACTATGACGTTAGTGGTAGAAAGGTCTAGTTTGGTCAATTTTTGGGTAACGTCTCGAACTACTTCTTTTTGTAGGGATTTGCGCCTAGAGTTGGCCAGTTCGGTTTCTATGGCGAGTTTTTGACAATTTTGGGGGTCACGACTGGTGAGTAATTCTACACAAAAGCTGGCATCTCCGATGATTCTACTTACAGCGTTAATTCGAGGTCCAATACCAAAGGAAATATCTGTGGGGCGATCGCCTGTTTTTTTACATAATTCTAATAGTTTGGCGACTCCTGGTCTGGTGGTTTTGTGGAGTTGTGTACTTAATTTTTCAATTCCTATTTGTGCTAAATATCGACTTTCTTCTGTTAGTTGAACTAGATCGGCAATTAAACCAATGGCTACTAAATCTAATAATTCTTTTAAGGGTAGTTTAGGTATTTCTGGATGAGTTAAATAAAGTGCTTCTATTAATTTATAAGCTACTCCAACTCCGGAGAGATTATATAGGGGATGAGAGGGGGATAAATAACGAGGATTAATAATAGCTAATAAGGGCGGACGTTGAGGGGGTAGAGTGTGATGGTCGGTGACAATTATGTCTATTCCCTGGTTATTTGCATATTCTATTTCGGCAATATTTGTACTACCTGTATCGCAGGTAATTATTAAGCTATAATTTTTTTTTGCTAACTGTTCAATTCCAGGAATATTTAAACCATGAGATTCTGTAAATCTGTTAGGAATGTAATAAGTTAATTGATGATTTTTCTGAAAAAAATCTCCTAATCCATCCCAAAGTACAGATGTTGAGGTAATACCATCAGCATCAAAGTCTCCCCAGATAGCAATTTTTTCTTGATTGTTTTTAGCATCAATAATTCTTTCTATAGCTTTGTTAATTTCGATGCCAAATTCAAAGGGATTAGTGGGTTGATATTGTTTTGGGTCTAAAAAACCTGCTAATTTTTGAGTATCTTTAATTCCACGGTGCCATAATAATTGTGGTAGATATTTTATTGATAATTTTGGTGCATAATTTTTGATAATCTCAACAAATGAATTTGGCGGATTATCGGAGGCATAAATTTGCCAATAATTTCTGGTTTCAGACATCTTTAATAAATTTAATTTATCGTCACTATACTGCCGTTCTTTGTCAGGTATTAGGTGGTAGGTTTTAGGTGTTAGATTTTATATAGAATCTGGTTATACAGTATATGTTTATAATTCTATCCACACTTCAATATTCAATATTAAATCAGACCATCTCCCCATCTCCCCACCTCTGCCAACTATATAATAAGTATTCAACCAGATTTAATATTAGGTGGTAGGTTTTAGGTAGTAGATGAAAAAAATTCATCTAATATCAAGTCTCATTAATTAGCCATAATAAAAATGTTCTTCTCTTAAGAGGGAATATTTTTTCAGTCCGAATGCTGGGTAAACAAATTTCTCCTTCTTCCCTACTCTCTACTCCCTACTCCCTAAATTTTTTATTGGGGTTATTTAAATAGACATGATATAAATACTTGTATGAAATAGATCCAGGGTCATTTCATTCTAGATTTTGGCAATTAATTTATTGCTTTTCAGACAGGGAAAGATAAATTCCCTAAATATTGAAATAATGTTGTTTAGTCAATACATAAAATGGCACAGTTTAGAATGAAACAACTCTAGAAATAGCCCTGATATTTGTTACAGATATTGGTTGATGGGAAGATGGCATAATTACTTGTATTTAATATAAAATTGCTCTTTTATTATCTTGCTCAACTTTAATTTTTTGTGAAGTAACTTTAGCGTTATTTTATTTTTCGTATTTCATCTTAGTACTGAAAAATCTGGGTAAAAAAACACTATTTTTACATGAAAATTGTGGTCTAAAGCCTCTATTTTAAGGAGATAAAAAGCGGTCGTTAGCGCAGCTTCCCGAAGGGTGGGATGACGGATTATCGTCGCCATCTCCAATCGAGAAAGAGAATAAAAAAAATACTTCGGGTCAATCCTCTTCTTTTCAAGGAGAGATAATAATTAATAATTATTAATTATTAATTATTAATTATTAATTGTTGAATACCTTCTTCAATAAAATAATTCTTCGTCGATAAATTGTTCTTTGATAAAAGGAACTTTGACAGTAAATATTGAACCTTTATTAACTTCACTCACTACACCAATATCCCCACCCATCATTTTACAAAAGTGACGACTAATAACTAAACCCAAACCAGTACCTCCATATTTCCGTGTAGTTGAATTATCAGCTTGAGTAAATGGTTTAAATAAAACATTCATTTGATTTTCTGATATACCTATACCAGTATCAGCAACACTTAAAATCAACATTTTCTTAGGGGTCAATTCCTCACTTTGAACAGTACAATATTCATCATTGCTAATAATTTTAACCTTCAAACTAATGTTGCCATTTTCTGTAAACTTCGCTGCATTGCTCAGAAGATTTAAAATCACTTGGCGCATTTTATTAGGGTCAGCTACTATTAATTCCTGATGATCTTCGCAGATAATTTCTAATGTATTACTATTTTGCTCAATTAATGGTTGAATAGTAGCTACGACATTTTCAATTAATGCCATTATCTTGAAACTTTCCAAGTGGACATCCATTTTACCTGCTTCAATTTTTGAAAGGTCGAGAATATCATTTATTATTGTTAATAAATGTCTTCCCGCAGTATGAATATTATCAAGGTCGTGAACAAAGTCTTCATAACCTAAATCCCGAGCATCTTCTAATAAAATTTCACTATAGCCAATAATCGCGTTTAATGGTGTTCGTAATTCATGACTCATATTTGCTAGAAACACACTTTTTGCTCGGTTTGCTGCTTGTGCTTCATCTTTTTCTTGTTTTAAACGTTTATTTTCTTTGAGTTGTCTAACATTTTCTAATGTTTTTTTGATCGTAATTTCTAAATCTTCAAAATCTATAGGTTTAGTCAAGAAATCAAAAGCACCTCTATTCATTGCCGACCTAATTTTTTCCATATCGTCATAAGCAGAAATAATTACTGCTTTAATATCAGGATATTGATCTTGAAGATTATCTAATAAAGTTAATCCATCCATTAAAGGCATATTAATATCAGTTAATACGATATCTATATTCAATTCTTCTGACAATATTTCTAATGCTTCTACACCATTTCTAGCAAAAATAAACTCTAGTTCTTTTTGTTTGATTTTTTTTCTAAAGTTACGGACGATCAGCGATTCAAAATCAGGCTCATCATCTACAACAAGTATTTTTGATGACATAATATTTTAACTAATAAGCCGATTACTTTTAAATTTATAAATTACTGATAATAAATAATCATAAATATTATCAAGCTTCTGATGCAGGTGGAGTGAAGTATCTTATACATCGAATGATGCTTTTTGTGTTGACTTAAGGTGAACTACAAAGGAGTAAACTTTAACTATTACTCTCTGTTCAAGCCCTTTTTCCTAAAGTCCCAAATTTTCACCCAATCTCTCATTCAATTGACAAAAGCTGCAATAAGTTACAATGAGTATGACTTAGGTATCACTTACACACAAACTTTTTGATTTTGAGATAATAATAAAGTCTTTTTTTTCTATTAAATGTTAAACTTCTCCAGAAGCATTGCTTTCTTTTTTACTTATTTTATACCAAATTCAAAATTAGAGCTATACAGGGAGTGTCTGACTAAATATAGTAATAACTATTATATTTTACCAAAAAATAATTTCTATAGTGACTGGAGCAATTTTTAAGCTAATACTAAATCCTGTTTATAAAGCATCCTTTGATGTAGATGGGGAGACAAGTTGTAGGGGAGATGAGGAGAGGTTTGAATCTTACATCCTATAAAATGTCTTTAATAACCGGATTTGGTATTATTTCTATGGAATTGTACCTAGAATTTAATTCAATAATTTTCAGCTAAATTGATATTTCTGGAATACTATCTATACTTAATATTAATTCAGCAGAAGCAAATGTAGACTGAATATCTACTTCTTTGTCCTGAACTTCTAAAAAATTCTGACAGCGAGTAGTAAATTGACAAGAATGACAATGTTCAATCTTCTGAACTTGAGGAAATTCTTCACCCTTTTCCTGATAATTTTTTAACCAA
>NZ_JAAHGK010000031.1:0-16076 GCF_010672505.1 Okeania sp. SIO2B9
TCAGTAATGATCGCTAGCGAGGAAAATGTCAACCCTTCTCTTAGCTCAATGAGATCGATATCATCTTCAAAATCTAATATTCCATTGTTTCCTGTATCTACGGTCAACCGAAATACATCTTCCCCTCTTAAAATTATCTTGCTATAATCAATCCGGGGATTTAAACCCAAGCTAATAGCTGAAAACTTTTAGCTGACACCTAGTTAATAACGATCGCTTGAAAAAATCAACCCCCTGCGATGCTAAGGCTTTAATATAAAATCCGGTTATACAGTTATTGCACTCTCTACTTCCATTCAACGCAGACATAAAATGCCGGAATATCCACAGATAATTCCCACTCTCATCCTGACTTTCTCCTGATTCAGTCCTGCTGACTCGGTCTCCCTGAATCATACGATAACTAATTATCCGGATACTATATAAACTCAATTTTTCGATAATGTAGTGGGGAACAGGCAACAGGCAACAGACAACAGGCAACAGTGGGAAAAGCATTTCTGGCATCTTACGGTTCATCATCAATCTATGTCAAACACCAACTCGTTCTTTGCTATATAGTTTAATTTGCCAACAAAACAAAGGATAGCCAACAATGCCCGATCGCTCTCTTTGGATTACAGGGCCAACTCTTAGCGGTAAGACAAGTCGGTTAATAGAACAATTTTGTATAAGAGGCCAAAATCTGAAGTCTCCCCTAAATGAAATTGTTAGGCCAGAAAATTCCGAAAATATTTTAGACGATCGCCCAAATATACCAGACTTTCTGCATACTTCGCCCAAGATACTAATATTGGCGGCTAATGCAAATAATCGACTTGACTTGATGGACAGAATTTCCGAGGCTACATTAGAACAATACCCATATCATTCAACTACACCATTAGGTTTTTTTGAAGATGAAGTCAACTTATTCTGGCCATTGCTAATCGAATCCTTGGACTTAAAGGCACAATTTCCATTACGACTACGGCCCGAAACAGAACAGGAACTTGCTGGCAGAGTTTGGCGTCCTCACATAAAGAAAGGATTATTGCAACAGCCAGGAGTAACTAGAGAGCGGATGACACGCCGAACTCTTGACCTATTTCAATTGGCTGCTTTCAGTTGCACGCCTATAGAAGAGACCGCAATGATTTTACAACAGGGATTTGAGCAAGTAGATTCAGGGGAATTCTATGCCAATATAGTAGAATTGCTGCAACAGTGGCGACATTGGTGTTTACAAAAAGGCTTGCTAACTTATGGTATCATCACAGAGTTATACTGGCGGTATCTACTACCAAATCCTAATTATCAGCAATATCTAATTGACCGTTATCCATTTTTGTTGGCAGATGATGTGGATGAATATCCAGCGATCGCTAGTCATTTATGCAACTTTCTCTTAGATAATGGAACTTTAGGCGTTTTTACTTATAATCCTGATGGTGGTATTAGATTAGGTCTGGGAGCTGACCCCAAATATTTAGCAGAACTGCAGAAACGCTGTCAAATTGAAGTATTAGACACTGAACAAAATTTAGCTACAGAAATAGGAGAACCTATTGTTGAATTAGTCCTGGATACTTATAGTCTTAATTCTTCTATTTTCCAACTTCCGGCTTTTTTACAATTAATTCAGACTAGATCGCGGGCGGCTTTGTTACGAAAAACGGCAGAGGCGATCGTTAAAGATATAAAATTGGGTATAGTAGAACCTCAAGAAGTAGCAATAATAGCTCCTGGTTTAGATGCCATTGCTCGTTATAGTTTGATTTCAATTCTCCATCATGCTGGAATTGCTGTAGACTCACTCAAAGACCAACGTCCTCTAATTAGCTATCCCACGATCCGAGCATTGTTGAGTCTTTTAACTTTGGTTTATCGTGGGTTGGGACGTTTAGTAGACCGTGATGCAGTGGCAGAAATGTTGGTTGTATTAAGTCAAAGGTCTATTGGCAAAGCTGAAAAACAAACAGATGGTCAAGAAAATTTACAGAGGACTAATGATATAGATCCAGTGCGCGCAGGTTTGTTAGCAGATCACTGCTTTTATCCAGATCTTACACATCCACACTTGCTGCCAATACAAGCTTTTTCTCGATGGGATAGAGTCGGGTATCAAGCAACTCGTGTTTATAATCAAATTTTGGAATGGATAGAAGAACAGCGGTCGCAACAACAACAACGTCAACTGCCTAACCCGATATTTTTGTTAGACAGAGCAATTCAGAAATTCTTTATGTCTAGCTATCTTTCTTTTACTGAGTTAGCAGCACTACGAGAGTTGATGGAAACCGCTACCCACTATTGGGAAGTAGAGCGCAGACTGCAACAAAGTTCAAAATTTTCGGTAACAACCGCTATTACCAACGACTCAGTGGAAGAAGACTTATCATCTAGTACAGTAGAAAAATTTATCCAATTTTTACGCAAAGGAGTTGTTAGTGCAAATCCTTTTCCCGTGAGGACAATTGGTTATTCTCCCCCAGCAATTACTTTGGCAACAGTTTTTCAATATCGAGCTAGTCGTAGATGTCATAGATGGCAGTTTTGGTTAGATATAGGCTCCCCTCTGTGGTTAAGTGGAGGTACTGCTACTCTCTATGGAGCGCCATTATTTTTGCAAAGTCAGTTAGGAAATTCTTGGACTATTGAAGATACGCAAAAATTCGATCGGGAAAGACTGCGAAGAATTTTGTTAGATTTGT
Organism: Okeania sp. SIO2B9; assembly: GCF_010672505.1. NCBI lineage: Bacteria > Bacillati > Cyanobacteriota > Cyanophyceae > Oscillatoriales > Microcoleaceae > Okeania > Okeania sp. SIO2B9. The sequence goes on from NZ_JAAHGK010000031.1 coordinate 2,694, forward strand.
TAAGTCGTGTAGGTTCTCCTGTAGATTATGGCAACAATAGTTCAGCTAATGAGTCAAATGAATATCGGATTTACCTTTGTCATAGCGATTTAGCTGTTAATGGACAGGAACAAACCGGGCCACTTTTACCCTTGGTCTACAATTCTATATCTAATACTGCTTAGTTGGACAATTTACAATAAATGCCTATTGTAATTATTGGTCAAATTGAGGACCAATGAAAAATAAATGATTTTATTACTATAAAAAAAAGTATTTGTCAATAAAAATCACAAACTAATTAAAGATAATTTTTAGAAGGAGAAAAATAATGGGAACAGGATTAACACCTGTAAATATGCAAATAGTTATAAGGGAAATAAATGGTTTTCCCATACGAGGTTTTATTAGTGATAATGGTGACTTTGTACCATTACAGCCAGTACCATCACCAACCCCGACAGAAACACCCACACCCACACCCACACCCACACCAACTCCAACAGAAACACCTACACCCACACCCACACCAACCCCAACAGAAACACCCACACCCACACCCACACCCACACCAACCCCAACAGAAACACCCACACCCACACCAGAACCAACACCAACACCAGAACCAGAACCAACCCCACCACCAACAGAAGTTATCGAAGTTAGAGCTGATAATGGCGAGCTAATTGGTTTAATTGTTAACGGCGTGTTTCAGGCATTACCCACACCAACACCAACACCAACCCCACCACCAACTGCTTCGCCAGTACCACCACCACAACCAATAGCTGTCGATGACGAAGTGACAACTAACCAGAGTCAAACCGTTAGTTTTAATGTCCTCGAAAATGACATCGACCCTTCAGGTAATTCAATATTTGTTAGTAATTTTAGCTTACCTACCAATGGTTCATTACTAGAAAATGGTACAGGAACTTTCACTTATACCCCCAGACAATTTTTTATTGGAACAGATAGTTTTAGTTATTCTGTAAGCAATGGTACTAGCAGTTCTCTGGCAACAGTTAACATCAGTGTTCTTAGTGAAGGAGCGCCCATCAGAGTTGAGGGAGTATTCCGAGGCACCCCCAATAATGAATTTTTAATTGGTAGCGACCAAGTAGATGTCATATTTGGAGCGGTGGGTGATGATACTATTATTGGTCAAGGTGGTAATGATGAAATTAGAGGAGATGAAAATAATGATACTCTCAATGGCAGTCGAGGTAATGATACAGTTGTAGGAAACCAAGGAAATGATAACGCCCGTGGTGGTAAAGATGACGACCTGATTTTAGGAGAGGAGGGTAATGATATATTATTTGGCGATCGCGGAAATGATACAGTTAGTGGAGGAGATGGTCGAGATACTATTTATGGCGGTAGAGATAATGATAGTGTTTCTGGTGATGCAGGAGATGATGAGGTATTTGGTGACAGAGGAGATGATGCTGTCTTTGGTGGAGATGGTAACGATAATGTTCTTGGTGGTGAGGGGAACGACTTTGTTAGCGGTGGCGCTGGGGAGGACTTTGTTAGTGGTGGTCTAGGTAATGATCGCTTATTTGGAGACCCTGGCAGCGATACTATTTTTGGTGATGAAGGCAATGACGAAGTATCTGGCGGTTTCGGCAACGACTCAATATTTGGAGGTTCAGGAGCAGACCTGCTCAGTGGTGATGGGGATAATGATACGGTAGACGGTGGAGATGGTAACGACCAAGTTCAAGGAAATATTGGTAACGACTTTCTAATAGGGGGTTCAGGTACAGATACTCTGATTGGTAATGAGGGTAGCGATACATTTTTCATTAGTCCTGAAAATGGCGGTCCTGAAATTTTCGAGGCAGATGTTATTTCTGACTTCAATGGTAATGCTGACCTAATTCGTTTAGGAGGAGGTCTTGGGTTTGATGACTTAGTTATTTTCCAAAGTCCCAGTGGTACAGGTCGTGATACTATTATTCAGAATGGTTCTGATGGTCCATTTTTGGCAATATTAGTAGGAGTTGACAGTAATACTATTAATGCTGGTAATTTCATTGGTTCTGGTGGATTTCCTTTTCCTACTCCTTCTCCCACAGGTACGCCAGACCCTACAGGCACACCAGACCCTACAGGCACACCAGACCCTACAGGCACACCAGAACCAACAGAAACACCAGACCCTACAGGCACACCAGAACCGACAGAAACACCAGAACCGACAGAAACACCAGAACCGACAGAAACACCAGAACCAACACCAGAACCAACACCTCCACCCATTCCTAACCGCAGACCAAATGCAGCAGATGACGAAGTAGCAACTAGTCAAAGTAAATTAGTAGAATTTAATGTATTAGAAAACGATTCCGATCCTGACGGCGATCCTCTAACAGTAACTGATTTTACATCAGTCTCCAATGGAGAGTTAGTGCAGAAAAGCAATGGGTTATTTGAATATACTCCAGATGATGGTTTTGTAGGTACAGAAAGTTTCAGCTACACTATCAGCGATGGTAATGGGGGTAGCGATACTGCTAATGTGACAATTACAATTAACCGATCGCCAGAGTTAGTTAACAATACTGGCATAGTAGTAGAAGCTGCTTCAGGTATACGGTTTATAAATTCCAATAATTTGCAAGCATCTGATGCTGATAATTCTCCTGATGAGTTAATATACACAATTACTGATGCTCCAGACTTAGGCGACCTGAGAATAGGAGATAGTTCTCGTTTACGGGAGGGAGATACCTTCACTCAAGAAGATATTAACAATAACTTACTACAATTTACTCCAGATGATACGGCAGGTAGTGACTTTTTTACCTACACAGTCTCTGATGTTGCCGGGGGTCAGGTTCCTCCCAACTCATTTAGTATTGGTATTGTAGATGATACTAAAACATTAACCAATGAAGCGGATAACTTCACTGGTACTGCCCTAAGTAATAATATTTTGGGATTAGCAGGAGACGATAGTATTGATGGTCTCAGTAGCAGCGACTATATAGATGGTGGTGAAGGAAGCGACTCTCTGTTAGGCGACTCTGGTGATGACTGTCTATTTGGTGGCAGTCAACAAGATAATCTCAGAGGTGGTGATGGTTCCGATAGTTTATTTGGTGGTGATGGCAATGATCGCATTTCTGGAGATACAGGCAATGATCGCATTTCTGGAGATGCTGGTAACGACAACCTCTTAGGAGGAGAAGGCAGCGACAGTATGACTGGAGGAGAAGGTAACGACTCTCTTCTAGGAGCAGATGGTGACGATACCATAGCTGGCAATGCGGGTAACGATACCATTCGCAGTGGAGCTGACAACGACTCCGTAACTGGTGGAGACGGTAGCGATCTAATAGACGGTGGTTCAGACAACGATACTATTAGTAGTGGAGCAGGAGCAGATACAGTTTTAGGTGGTTCAGAGAACGATTCAATATTTGGAGAAGAAGGTGATGACTCTCTGGTTGGTGATGATGGTAATGACACTATCGACGCTGGTCCGGGTCAGGATATCATTTTGGGTGATATAGGAGATGATAGTATCCAAGGTGGTGATGACAATGATGGAATTGACGGTAGCATTGGTAATGATACTATAGCTGGAGGTTCTGGTTCCGATCGACTGACAGGTGGTGCCGGGAATGATTTCTTCTTCTATGAAGTTGCAGACCAAGGTATAGATACAGTCAGAGATTTCGACCGACCAGGTGATGATGATACATTACTATTTACATCTGCTAACTTTGGCGGTTTAACTAATAGCGGTTTTTCTAGTGTAATTCTCCAGGATGAGAATATAGGATCGGAAGGTCAGAGTATCGGTGATGCAGAACTGATTATTTTTGAAGGTAAGTTTGATAATGCACAAGCAGTCAATGCTGCCTTAAATGTACAAAATGGCTCCAGCGATCGCCCTGCTTTCTTTGTTTACCTCAATGGTCAACGTGGAAAATATGTCTTTGGTTATGACACAAGTTTAGCTGATGACAGTGTTCCTGCTTTTGAGTTGGGTATACTTCAGTCTATTGAACCTGAAGAAGACCAAATTTCAACCATTATTGATGCTGGTGATTTTGAGTTTATATAAGGCAACAGGCAACAGGCAACAGGGAATAGGGGAGTGTGGGGAGTATGGGAGTAAATTTCAACCTTTTTCCCCTATTGTCTAACTGAATATCCTTACTTCTATTCCGTTGTCTATAAAAAAATAGACATCTCCATTGAAGAAGGAGTCAGGAGTCAGGAGAATGGAGTCGATGGGGATTCTCACCCCACCAACCGCATTTGCACCCCCGCTGACGGTGGGGTATTAAACCCATAAGGGATAAAGATAATAAAAAATCAAATTAATTATCCCACAGAAATTATCAATTATTTCCCCTACTCCCTACTCCCTTTTATCTCATAGCAATTATCAGGAAAAATTAAAATGGCACAAACAGAAAGAGTCAAACAACAAGTCGAACTACCATCAACAATTTTTATTCGAGGTTTAGCAGAAGGAAGTATTTTCAGCGACTCCATCATTGGGAGTACAGTAGCAGATACAATTTTAGCATTGTCTGGAGATGATACAGTTTTTGCTCTAGATGAAAATGACGCTCTCCTGGGAGATGAAGGTCAAGACCAAATGAACGGAAATGCCGGAAATGATTTTCTAGACGGTGGTCCGGGAGATGATAGTTTACGAGGTGGCAAAGATTTAGATTCTCTGTTCGGAGGTAGTGGTAGTGACGTATTATTTGGCGATCGCGACAGTGATACTATCTGGGGAGAAGAAGGCAACGATACTATCTATGGAGGTAAAGAGAATGATAGTATTGTCGGTGGTGGAGAGGACGATCTATTATTCGGCGACCGGGGGGATGATTTTGTTGCTGGGGACATCGGTAATGATACAGTAGTTGGTGGAGCGGGTGACGATCGCTTATTAGGGAATGATGGTGGAGATACATTATTTGGTGAAACAGGTAGAGATATTCTAGAAGGTAATACAGGAGATGATGTACTTTTTGGAGGAAAAGATGCAGACTCACTAGCAGGAGGTGTTGGTGCAGATTTCCTCTCTGGAGACCTTGGTGCAGATACAATTTCAGGAGGAATAGGGCAAGATACCTTTAATATTACTCGTGATTCAGGAGGTCCTGGAGTTAGCAGTGCAGATTTTATTAATGACTTCAGTAACGAAGATTTAATCGGTCTTAGCAATGGTTTGAGTTTTGAAGAACTAAGTATTTTTGCATCAGAAGACAACCCCGATAACACTATTATTAGTGTCGGTGGTACGAACGGCAATTTTTTGGCAGTGCTAGAAGGAGTTGAAAGTAGCACAATAGACTCCAGTGACTTTGTAACATTATCACTCCCTACACCCACACCTCCTGGACCAACAACTTCACCAAGTCCAACTTCCACACCCACACCTACAGAAACTCCCACACCCACACCTACAGAAACTCCCACACCCACACCTACAGAAACTCCCACACCCACACCTACAGAAACTCCCACACCCACACCCACAGAAACTCCCACACCCACACCCACAGAAACTCCCACACCCACACCCACAGAAACTCCAGAACCTTCCAACAACCCCCCTGAAGCAGAGGACGATAACTTAACGACAAATCAAAATGAACCATTAACTTTTACTACTCAAGAACTACTCGAAAACGACTCTGACCCAGATGGAGACCCTCTCAGTATTTCTGCCATAGGTACACCACGAAATGGTTCATTAGTACAAGAAAACAGTACAACCTACACATATACTCCCAATACTGGGTTCCTGGGAGAGGACAGTTTTAGTTATAGTATTAGTGACGGCAATGGTGGTTCCGATACTGCTCAAGTTAATATTAAAGTCAATGACTCACCGCAGTTAGTTAATAACCGAGGTATCATTGCTGAGAGAGGTGGAGCAAGACAAACAATATTCAATACTAATCTTTTAGTTACAGATACCGACAACACAGCAGAAGAAATTACCTACAATATTATCAGGGCACCCATACAAGGTAATCTGACATTAGTTGATGATAGTATCAATAATGACGATACTTTTTCTCAAGCTGATATTAATAACAACTTAATTCTATATACTCCGGGTAACACAGCAGGTAGGTTTCCGTTTACTTTTTCTGTTTCTGATGGCGATAATGGAACAATTCCAACTACATCCTTTAGTATTACTGTTGTTGATAATATATCTGAAGGTGGAGGTGGTGATAATACCATTAACGGTACTCCCGCAAGTGACTACATTCTCGGAAATGCTGGAGAGGATACTATTAGTGGTCGTGCTGGAGAGGATATTTTAGATGGAGGAGCGGACGAAGATTCTATATTAGGTGAAGCTGGAAATGACTCTTTGTTTGGTGCAGAACAAGCTGATACATTATTTGGAGGAGTAGGCAACGATACTCTAGATGGTGGTGCTGATAGTGACTCTTTGTTAGGAGAAGACGGCAGCGATCTATTATTAGGAGCAGAACAACAAGATACTCTCAGAGGTGGACAGGGTAACGATACCCTAGACGGAGGTACGGGCAATGACTCTCTATCCGGTGAAGATGATAATGACTCTTTATTTGGTAATACTGGAAATGATACTTTAGGAGGTAATTCTGGTAATGATACTCTAGACGGTGGTGCTGATGATGACCTGCTGCTTGGCCAAACTGGTAGCGATAGTTTATTCGGTGGGTTAGGCAACGATAGTGTTGTTGGTGGGGTCGGTGATGACTCTTTGAGTGGTGGTGCAGGGGTTGACACTCTTGATGGTAATGAAGGAAATGATTTTATCAGTGGTGACGAAGGTAACGACAGTATTAATGGCAATATAGGTGATGACTCTTTGAGTGGTGGTTTTGGTGCGGACAGGTTAACTGGTAATGAGGGAGATGATGCTTTCTTTTTTGAAGTTCCCAATGAAGGAGTCGATGTAATTACTGATTTTAATGGTAGTAATGTAGATGTATTCTTGTTTAGATCCAGTAATTTTGGCAATTTAACTAATCCTCCTGGCACTGCTACAGAATTTTCTAGTGTGATAATTTCTCTTGATAATTTGGGTTCCCAAGGTCAAGATATAAGTGGTCAAGAACTAATTATTTTTGAGAATAGATTTGAAAATGTGCAGCAAGTTAATTCTATTCTGAATAATCAAAATGGTTCGGGAACAAGTCCTGCTTTCTTTATCTATGTAAATAATAGTTTGAATAGTAAAGTTATCTTAGGATATGACCCAAATCTTGAGGATGATGGTAATCCTGCTTTTGATTTAGCAGTCCTTAATAATATACCTCTTGTTCCTGATGCTATTAGTACTGTTATTGACTCTTCAGATTTTAAGTTTATTTAACCCTAGGAGGTAATATGAAAATGTAAAAAATCGTTCAAATCAGTCGCAAAAGTGGATAAAAATAGTTCGACCGAGCTATTATCCACGATTTTATTTTTTAGGAGAATAAATCTTCAAAGTCTAGTTAATATAATGTGCCCCCTCTGGGGGAGCTACCCTAGTCCCTTCCAGGGGAGCTACGCTAACAAATAAGCGCGTTATAATAAAGTTTTTGTTTGTAGTTGAGCTTTAGCCCTTTAATTAAATACTTGTCTTATATCATGTATCTTTGAAGAAGCACAATAAAAAATTTAGGGAGTAGGGAGCAGGGAGTAGAGAGTAGGGAACAAGGGAAAGTTTGTTTGCGCAGCATGGCCTAGGAAAAAATATTCTCTCTCAAGAAAAGAACATTTTTATTATGGCTAATTAATGAGACTTGATATTAGGACTAGAGCAAAATTACGAAGCCCTATTATAACTGTTTTACCATAAGCGTAGCTCCCCCGAAGGGGGCAAATGATATAATTTATCCCAGATAACGATCAGCAAATAATACTTGCAATATCTAGATAACTTTATAAGATTATACCAATTGTTAAAAAGGAAAAAAAATGTTAACCTTAACAAAGTTGTAGAGCAAAAAAACATCAAATTTTATGGTTGAAACTAATTCAATTAGTTACAGTTTGACTTTCCCAATACGAGAAATGTTGAATGAATATAGATGGGTTCGTTCGATTTAAGTAACTTGATAAATTAAAGTTATTAATAATACCATATCCGAATAATTAAGTATAATAAAAATGTTCTCCTCTTGCTCTTGAAGGGAACTCCAAAATTTCTGATTATATTCAGAATTCCCTCTTTAATTTACACCTACCACCTACTACCTAAGAACTTTATTTTTACTAATTAAGCGGACATGATATAACCTGTAATAAAAACAATATTATCCCTTGTAAAAATTAACAATATTACTACATCATCAAGAAGTAGATAAACAAAAAAAATCTTGACCTTGTCTAATACTAGCTAACGTAAATTATATATTATTTAAGAGGTAGAAAAATGGCTTCAGCAGGCACACCTATAAATGTTGAAATAATTACAAGGATAATAAATGGCTTTCCCATACGAGGTTTCCTTGATGATAATGGTGACTTTGTACCATTACAACCAGTACCGACGGCATCCCCAACACCAGAACCAACACCAGCACCAACCCCAGCACCAACCCCAGCACCAACCCCAGCACCAACCCCAGCACCAACACCAGCGCCAACACCAGCACCAATACCAGCACCAACCCCAGCACCAACACCAGCACCAACCCCAGCACCAACCCCAGCACCAACCCCAGCAACAACCCCAGCGCCAACACCCATACCAACAACTCCCGAAGGTAGGGAAATAGTTGTAATAGATGGTATAATAGGTTTCTTCGATGCAAATGGCGACTTTGTAGTGATAGAACCAGTAGAACCAACAGAACCACCAGTAATAACACCAACTCCACCAGTAATAACACCAACCCCACCAGTAATAACACCAGCACCAACCCCATCTCCTACACCAGCACCAACGCCTGCAACAACGCCAGCTCCCGTACCTACAGCACCAGGAGGAGGAACTTTACTTCCAGGTGGTGAAGCAGTGGGCACCGAGGGAGACGATCTAGCATTTGGTAGTGTCTTCAGCGATACATATTCTGCACTAGGTGGCAATGATATAGTATTTGGCCAAGAAGAAGGTGATTCTTTACTTGGCCAAGAAGGCAACGACCAAATCAACGGCAACCGAGGCAATGATACAGTTAGCGGTGGTTTGGGAGATGATAGTCTACGAGGTGGAAGAGATGCTGACTCTGTTCTCGGTGATGCTGGGAATGATACAGTATTGGGCGATCGCGGCTCAGATACAGTCAGAGGTGGAGAAGGTAGAGACGTTATTTACGGTGGTAAGGAAAACGATTATGTAGCAGGAGGAGAAGAAAACGACTTTGTTTCAGGAGATATTGGCGATGATACGGTAGCAGGAGATGGAGGTAATGATACGCTTCTCGGTCAGGATGGTAATGATATTATCTCTGGTGGTGCGGGGTTAGATGTTATTAGCGGTGGTAAAGGTACTGATAGTATTTCAGGAAATGAAGATAATGATTCTTTATCAGGAAACCAAGGTAACGATACTTTAGATGGTGGTACGGGAGATGACGTATTATCTGGAGGTAAAGATGATGACTTATTATTAGGAGATGCAGGTGCTGACACTCTCAATGGCGAACGAGGAAACGATACTCTAGATGGTGGGGAGGCAAATGATGTCCTCTCAGGTGGTAAAGGAAATGATTCTCTTGATGGAGGTCAGGGTGACGATCTATTGATAGGTGGTCGAGGTAGTGATATTTTAACTGGGGGCGAGGGTGAAGATAGTTTCGTTATTGTAGATTTTGAGGAATCTGATAATTTATATACTGTTACTGACTTTAATACTACAGATGACCTTCTTAGTTTGGAGGGAGGTCTAACGTTTGAAGATTTAGAAATATCTGACGAGGGTGGTAATACTGTTATTCGGAATGCTGACGGTAATACTTTGGCTATCTTAATTGGTGTTGATAGTGGCACTCTTAATTCTGGTAATTTCTTCCCTACTCCAGAAACTCCTTTTCCTACAGCTACACCAACACCAACAGACTCGCCAGACCCAACACCAACACCAACACCAACAGACTCGCCAGACCCATCACCAACCCCAACGGACTCGCCAGACCCAACACCATCACCAACCCCAACGGACTCGCCAGACCCAACACCATCACCAACCCCAACGGACTCGCCAGACTCAACACCATCACCAACCCCAACAGACTCGCCAGACCCAACACCATCACCAACACCAACAGACTCGCCAGACCCAACACCATCACCAACCCCTCCAGATCCAGGTGAAGTAACACCACCTTCTCTCAACGATCCTCCCACTGACATTCTGTTAGATAACGATAGTGTGGAAGAAAATAGTGAAGCAGGTACAGTTATTGGTACATTTACCACAGAAGACCCAGATGAAAGTGATGTCCATGAATATAGATTAGTTGATGATGCTGATGGACGCTTTGCTCTCAACGAAGACCAGCTAGTTGTAGCAGAGGGAACAAATCTTGATTTTGAGGAACAAGAGACCTATGACATCCAAGTCAGAACATTTGACAATGCTGGAGAAAACTTAACTAAGTCATTTACGATCGCCCTGCTCAATGTCAACGACCCACCAGAAATTACAATTCCTGACAACCAACAACTGGTTAATGAAGGGGAACAATTAGATATTGTTGGTATTGAGGTAACAGACCCCGATGCTGGAGACGGAGAATTAGAAGTTACCCTAGAAACTACTAATGACGGTAACCTCACCCTTAATTCTACCTCTGGTCTCACCTTTACAACTGGTGATGGTCAAGCAGATGCGGAAATAGTATTTACCGGAAGTTTAGAAAATATTAACCAATCTCTCAACACCCTGACATATACAGGTAATAACTCAGGTAGTGATTCTATCAGCATCTCGGTAAATGACCAAGGCAACACAGGTTTAGGCGAACCTCAAACTGATACTGCTTTAATTAATCTCAGTATTAATGATTTACCATTGGTGGGAACGAATACCGAATTAGTGGTCAATACACAAGAGACTGGAATAATAGATAATACTCTCCTAGAAACAACCGATGATAGTAAGACTTCTCTAATTTATACGGTTACAGAATTCCCTACTCGTGGTAATTTGCTAGTTGATGGAGGAAGCTTTACCAGTTTTACTCAGGAGGATATTGACCAAGGGTTACTTACTTATGAACACGATAATAATGATACTAAAAATGATTCTTTTAGTTTCAGTGTTTCAGACCAGGTAGGAGGTGAAACCACAGACACATTTGAAATCAGAGTTAATGTCCCGCCAAATATTACGAGCAAAAATTTAAGTCTCGATGAAGATACCCAGGAAGAAATTACTAATAAAAATCTACTGGCAGAAGATCCTGATACTGATGCTGTTGCAGAAACTCTAATTTATGAAGTTACAGAATTACCAACCAGTGGAAAACTACAACTAGGAAAGGCAATTCTGGAAGTAACGGATACTTTCACTCAAGAGGATATTGACCAAGGCAGTCTCTCTTACCAACATACAGGAGATGAACCTGGGACAGATACATTTAGTTATGTTGTGACTGACCAAGACGGGGGTACGACCAGTGGGTTACTAAATATTAATATTAATCCCGGTGATACCTCTCCCATAGCTGGTGATGATGTATTTGAGACTAACGAAGATACGGCAATAACTATTAATAAGTCAGAATTATTGGCAAATGATTCCGAAGCTGATGGTGAGCAAATTACAATTACTGAGTTTGCTGCCGATAATATTAAAAATGGCACTTTAGCAGAAACAACAGAGAGTTTCATCTATACGCCTAATGAGAATTTTAGTGGGCAGGAGAGTTTCACATATACTATTACGGATACTCAAGGGTTCACAGATACAGCAACAGTCAACATTAATGTTACTCCCGTTGCCGATACTCCTAACCTGGAAATATCTACACCAAATGTATCAGGAACAGATATAGAAGAGCTACCTCTGGGTATAGCTGCTAGTTTAGTAGATACTAGCGGTTCAGAAAATCTGTCTATTACTATTAGTGGAGTGCCAGCAGGAGCAACTCTTTCCGCAGGAACAGACCAAGGTGATGGTAGTTGGGTTTTGACCCCAGAGGAATTAACCAATTTAACTATCTCCCCTCCTGGAGACCGAGAGACCGGAACAACCTTTAGTTTTGACTTAACAGTTACAGCTACAGCAACAGAAACAGCTAACGATGCTACTGCGACTCAAACAGGTACTATATCCGTACAAGTAGAAGCATTAAACGATGCACCAGTACTAACAGACCTAGGAAATTTAGCTCTGACAACTATCAATGAAAATGAAGTAAATAATACTGGCACTCCCGTCGCAGATATTATCGCTGGTGCAGTTACAGATGCTGATGGAGGAGCGAGTAGCGGAATAGCTATTACTCAAATAGATAATAGTAATGGTCTGTGGCAATATTCCGTAGATGATGGTACAAACTGGGTAGACGTGAGTAATAGCAATACGACATTACTGACAGCTACAACAAGTGAACGCCTACGTTTTGTTCCCAATACCGACTTTTTCGGCGATGCCACTATTCAATTCCGTGGTTGGGATACCACCGACGGCAGCAGTAATACTAGCGAACTAACCGATATCTCAACCATAGGTGGCACAAATGCCTTTAGTGAAGGTGTTGGTACTGCTAATATCTTGGTCAACGACATCCCCGAAATTACTAAAAACAGTGAACTGGTTGTCAACCTTGGGGGGACAGGAAGCATCAGTCAGAATTTATTGCAGACAACGGATGGGGATAATGGTACAAATGCTTTTACTTATACAGTTACCACTGAAGCAGCAGCAGGAATATTACAACTGGAGGATAACCCCACCAATACTTTCACTCAAGAAAATATCAATAGTGGCGTAGTTATCTACCAACACACAGCTACTGATACAAATGATGACTCCTTTAGTTTCCAAGTCATTGATGTTGATGGCGGTAAAGTGACAGATACCTTTAATATTCGGGTCAACGATCCACCTGTCGGTACTACGACTGACCTAAGTGCATTTATTGGTCAAAGTAAGGTCATTCCTACAGAAAATCTCCAATTTATTGACCCTGATGTAGAAACTGCCACTCCTGCTTCTCTACAATATACCCTGACTGAAGTGCCGACTTTAGGGGAATTACAACAGGGAGGAGAAACTTTAGCAGTAGGAAGTAAATTCACTCAGGAAAATCTCGATAATGGAGAAATTAGTTATGCAACTACTACTGCCGGTATTGGCCTGCTCGGCAACGGGCTGCTGCACAGGTGCAGCTAGTACACTGGTGGCAGTAGCACCTGGCTGCATGAGTTCTTCAGCAGCGCTCGCTGTCGCGGTTTGCACTGTCGCCGTAGGATTAACCG
>NZ_JAAHGK010000310.1:0-6485 GCF_010672505.1 Okeania sp. SIO2B9
GGTCAGCGGCCCGGTCGACACAGTGTTCGCAACGGAAGAGCCCGAGATCGTGCCAAAGAAAGCCGACGATACGACCGAAACTTTCGCAGGCCCGCCGGTGTAACACATTCTGAATAAGACTAGAACACTTTTTTAGCTGAAACTCTTTCAAGGTAAGAAACCTTTGTCTCAATCTTAACTGGAATGACTATAAATAAATATTCGTGTATATATCCAATAAAAAAACTTGGTACATTATACAACTATTGGTCGAATATGCAAATAATTAATAAATTTTTTCTAATTGACGAAAATCACGCTCTACTTCAGACCAGAGAGCACGGTTATGAGGGTCTGTTTTTAGTGCTTTCTTAAGATAGTTTCTAGCTTTATCCAGTTGCCTTTCTCCAATGAGGTGACGTGCCCAACGTTGATAGGCGATCGCTTGCCATTGTCGTACTTCCCAATCTTGAGGCATTCTTTGAGCCAAACCTTCTACTACAGCGATCGCTCGAGGATATCTTTTATATTTTAATAATTGCTGTAAATGTAAATAATAATTTTGCTTAAGTTGTTTTTCTGCTTCCGATAAGTGGGATTCACTTTTCTGTTGATTCGACTTACGAGTTACTTTAACTTTTGTTTGCTTTGAGGGCGAAGTTTGTGGAGATTTAGTTTCTGGTTTGGAATTATTTTTTGTTGATTTGACAGTATAATTGTATGGTAATTCTGTTTGAGTAGGAGCAATTTTCAACAAGATTTTGTAAGCTTCTGTAACTGCAATAAATTTATCTTTAGCTTGCCGGTCGGGGTTAACATCTGGATGATATAGCCGTGCTAGTCGTCGATAAGAAGCCTTAACTTCTCCCAAACTAGCTCCTATATTTAACCCTAATTGTCGATAATAATCTGCAATATCCATATTTTTTTTTACAGACAATAAAGTAGGCTGAATATTAAGTAGTTGTGTCAAATCAATTACACATTAATTTTGGACATTCTCAAGAATTTAGACAAATTTCTGTTCAATCTATTTTGCCTACCTACTTAATTCACCCTACTGGAATGACATACCTAATTTTGTGCCTTAGATTATTGGGGTTGGGGCGGGTTCATCTAATTGGTTAATACTCTTTAATTTAACGTGGAAACCGCCCCTACTATTGCAACATTTTTAGGTATGTCAAGCCACTACTAACTACTAATTTTTAGTTTTGACGTTCATCAATTACTTGGTCAATTAGACCATATTCTTTTGCTTCTTCAGCAGACATAAAATAGTCTCGATCGGTATCTTTTTCTATCTTTTCTAAAGATTGACCCGTACATTCTACAAGCATATTATTTAACTGCGACCTAACACGCAAAATTTCCTTAGCTTCTATTTCAATATCTGTTGCTTGACCACGAGTACCGCCCATTGGTTGGTGAATCATAATTCTGGAGTTAGGCAAAGCTAGTCTTTTACCTTTCGTACCAGCAGCTAATAGAAAAGAACCCATAGAAGCAGCTAAACCTAAGCAGATAGTAATTACATCTGATTTGATGTACTTCATTGTATCGTATATGGCCAAACCTGCAGTTACAGAACCACCAGGAGAGTTGATATAAAGATAAATGGGCTTATTTGGGTCGTCAGAATCTAGATACAACATATAGGCCACGATTCTATTAGCTAGTCCATCTGTAACTTCTTGACCCAGAAAAATAATTCTTTCCTGACCGAGACGGGTGTAAATATCTATCCATCTCTCATACTGACTGCCAGGAAGACGATAAGGAACGCTAGGAACACCTATAGGCATAATTTTTTGACCTTTGATTTTTTGATTTTATTGAAAACTTAAACAGCAGCGGGTAGTGGTTTTGGTAGTTCTTTTCTACTTGCTAAAACTTGGTCTATCAGACCATATTCTTTAGCTATTTCGGGAGTCATATAAAGCATTCTATCTGTATCTTTAGCAATCTTTTCTACTGATTGACCCGTATTTTTAGAAAGAATATTTAAAAAAGTTGTCTTATTAGCTAAAACTTCTTTTGCCCTAATCGAAATATCTGTTGCTTGACCTCTCGCTCCTGTTTTAGCTTGATTAAGAACTATGGTAGCATGAGGTAAACTTGCCCTATATCCTTTTGTTCCTGCCGACAAAATCATTGCTGCTGTACCCATAGCTTGACCAATACATATTGTATGAATTGGTGGTTTAACGTAACTCATGGTGTCACAAATAGCAAATGCTTCTGTTTCAAAACCAATTGCATCTCCTGTATACCAAGAAGTACCAGTAGAATTGATATAAAAATAAATTGGTTTTTCTGGATTATCAAATTGTAGATAAAGTAGTTGAGCAATAATTAATTGGGTAACATCAATACCTACATTTCTTTTTACTTCATCTGATGAAAAAAGCGGTAACCCTAAATAAACGATTCGTTCTTTTAACATTAAAGATTCTAAATCAGGGGGTGGTGTCCGAAAAGAGGTGTCTCCGTAGTAACTCCCTGCTTGAACTGCTTTTATTTGTGAGTTCATTAGATAATTCCTAGCAATAATTGTACTATCTTTAAATTATGTTAGCGTGCTGTAGAGTTATTGTAGCGGGTATGATTGATATTAGTCATGGTCTTAAATTTAGTGATAATATTCTGAAATATTGCTACCAAAAACAATTTTTTTTGTCTAGGTGTGGATTTTACCATAATTATTTGGCAAAAATGGCGTATTTACCATTAATTATATTAATTGAGTAATATAGTTAGCAGAGATTGGGTTTCTTGTTGAGATACAGACTCGATTGTCATTAACTTTTTGAGAAACCTAGTTTTTATGTATTCAAATCGAAATTTTTCCCTATCAAAAATGGAGCGAGTGAGGACTCCCGGTACAATCTCCAATTTACCGGGATATGAATCGCGACAAAGCAAACAATAAGCACTCCATTGAGATAGATTGAGATAGAATGATGATCAAATTGGGACATGATAACACTAACCTACGAATTTAAGTTAACTCCCTCTCAGCAACAGATTGCCATCATAGAAGATATGCTGGCGGTCATCAGAAAGGTGTGGAATTATGCCTGAAGAGAGCGAAAAGACTGGATTAACAGTAGGAAATGTGCAGTTAACTGTTGTTCATTGCATCAAGAGTACATAATTCCTGCGGATGCACCTTACCCTAACTACAACAGACAAGAGGCCAACTTAACAAAAGCTAAGAAAGCTAACTCAGAACTCAAAAGAACAAATGCCCAAGTCTTACAGCAAGTTATCAAGACTTTAGAAAGAGCATTTAGCAACATGAAACAGCAGGGCGATAAAATAATGAATAATGAATAATGAATAATGAATAATTAAAGAATTCAGCAATATTTGCTTCCCCTTGAAATGGGAAAAAATGAAATTTTTCCTGGAGCTTCAATCCTCTCCCTTTGAGGAAGAGGTAATTATTAATTGTTAATTGTTAATTGTTAATTGCTGAAGGATACCCCTGCTTCTGGACACCCATTAGGGATTGATATTGGACTTGATAAATTCTTAGCAACAACTGAATTGTGAATTGATTGAACGTCCAAAATTTTTAACCAAACTACACAGTAAGCTGAAATTGCTACAACGTAGATTAAAGTTAAAAACATCCAGTTCAGCAAATCGACATCAACTTAACAAAAAGATTGCCAGACTTCACCAAAAAATTTTAGACACCTGAAAAGACTTTCACTTTCTTTTAGATGCAGGGTTAGGTCAGTTCTTCAGTATCTTGGCTTGGGTATGCAAGAAACGAGGGGTTTATTTTGGCCAGGTAGACTACAGATATACCAGTCAAATTTGTCCAAATTGTGGATCCCATACAGTTAAAAAAGACCTGTCTGAGCGTATTCATAAATGTCGTGAATGTCACTACGAAATCAATCGTGATGTGGCAGCAGCAAAAGTGATTTGTCATCGAGGTGTTACTGCGGCCGAGTGCAGATCGTAGAGCAAATTGACGCTCGTTGGCGTACTGTCGGGGACTGGCAACAGTCTAGATAAGTGCCACTCAAGCAGTAAACCTAAATCGTGAGGTTTGGGAATCTCCGGTTATAATCTTTAGATTTAACAGGAGAGGATGTCAAATTTGTGGATATATCCTGAAATAAGTAGTAGTAAAATTTCTAGTATATTTATGAAAGTTAATCTACATTCGGTTCTTAACGATACCAATATTGATGCCACTCAATCTTCATCTCAACGTCAACTGGCCATATCTATTTCGGCTCTAGCTGATGAGCTAGAAAGAACTGTACCACTAAACCTATGTTTGATTTTAGACCATAGTGGTTCTATGGAAGGAAGACCGCTGGAAACTGTCAAACAAGCAGCAGGACAACTTGTAGATAAATTGAAGGAGGGCGATCGCCTTTCAATTGTTGCTTTTGACCATAGAGCTAAAGTGATTGTTTCTAATCAAATTATTAATGACCCTGGTAGTATTAAGCGTGAGATTAACAAGTTAAGATCCTCTGGTGGTACAGCTATTGATGAGGGTTTGAAATTAGGAATAGAGGAGTTAGATAAAGGTCAAAAAGATGCTATTTCCCAGGCTTTTATATTAACTGATGGGGAAAATGAACATGGGGATAATGACCGTTGTCTTAAGTTAGCAAAGTTGGCTACTGATTATAGTATGACTCTAAATTCCCTGGGGTTTGGTGATGATTGGAATCAAGATGTTCTGGAAAAAATAGCTGATGCAGGTGGGGGGACTCTTGCTTATATTCAACGTCCAGAACAGGCAATAGAGGAATTTGGTAGACTGTTTAATCGGATTCAATCTGTGGGACTTACTAATTCTTATTTGCGATTATCTTTGATGCCTAGAGTTAGATTAGCAGAACTTAAACCTATTGCACAAGTAGCACCAGATACTATTGAGTTGCCCGTACAAAAAGAGAACGACCGCTTTATGGTCAGACTGGGAGATTTAATGAAAGATGTAGAAAGAGTAGTTCTAGTTAATCTTTATATTGGGCAATTACCTGAGGGAAAACAAGCGATCGTTCAATTACAAGTTCGTTATGATGACCCTGCTCAAAGTAAGGAAGATTTACTTTCTGAACCTATATTAGTTGAAGCTAATGTTACGGAAAAATATCAGCCTCAAATTAATTCGGAAGTACAAAATCATATTTTAGCTTTAGCAAAATATAGGCAAACTCAAATAGCTGAAACAAAATTGCAACAAGGCGATCGAGCTGGTGCTGCTACAATGTTACAAACTGCTGCTAAAACAGCATTACAAATGGGAGATACAGGAGCAGCAACTGTTTTACAAACCAGTGCGACTCGTTTACAAGATGGAGAGGAACTTTCTGAATCAGACCGGAAAAAAACTAGAATTGTTTCCAAAACAATTTTAAAGTAAAGGATACTTTTTGATTAGTTTAGCCAGGGAGTTTTTCCCTGGTAAATAATTAAATTTTATCTAGATAACTATAATTTTATTTATCAGAAATTATCCGAATATAATATTGAAAATTAAGCTTTAAAGCCTCTGTATAGCTGTGCCACTGGCTGTAACTCTACAAGTATAAACAAGATAAATTTTTCCTTTTCGCCAATCCTCTTGTTTTCAATTAGACTCAATCAAAACATCTAGTTCTTCCATCTATAAGTTCCATAACTTCTCTATCAGTTTCTCACATATGATTCCTGATTACTATATATAAATAACTATTATTTGGTGAATCTTCATCAACCCACTAAAATAATAATTAAAAATTTAAATTCATTTCAAAAATTTAGCGTTAACTTATTTTAGATGAAATAGTAACAATTGAAATGCAAACTTTTCAGTGTCTTATTCTCTAAAACCTATATGTACTTAATAAAGTCGCCAACTACTATACAGCACTTTGCAGAACAATTAGGTACAATGTTCAAAGCAATAAGCAAAGATAAAAATGAAACCTTATTATTTACTCAATGCTATTACTGTAACAATTAGTCGTGCAAAAGGCTGTAAGTTTTTGTTCTGGAAGTAAAAATAGTTTTACAACAAGTATGAATTGGATTTTTTTACAAGGGAAAGAATGGTTTCAAAACTTATCTAGATCATTAACAACTCCACTTTTTTATATTGGAGATAATCATCTTTCTATAAGTGCTATTGTCAGACTAATTCTATTAGGTGTAGCAGTCTTAATTATTGCTCGTGCTATTGGAGAAGGAATCAAGAGATTACTACTAACTCGTATGGGTTTAGACCGGGGTAATCGAGAAGCGATCGCCTCAGTTATTATCTATATAATCGCCATTTTAGGAATTTTAATTGTTTTACAAAGAGCTGGTATAGATTTGAGAACTATTACAGTTTTAGCAGGAGTTTTAGGTATTGGACTTGGCTTTGGATTACAAAATCTTGCTAGTAACTTTATTAGTGGTTTAACACTTTTATTTGAACAACCTATTAAGGTAGGAGATTTTATTGAAGTAGACAATTTATTAGGAACAGTAGAAAATATTTA
>NZ_JAAHGK010000311.1:0-6459 GCF_010672505.1 Okeania sp. SIO2B9
TGGTTCTGTATTTTTGATGAAGTAATCTAAGTTGATATGTTGGCCTGCCGTGCAATTTGTCTCAGCTATTCCCTCTACAGACACAGTACATGATGGAAAACCACCTTCTGGCGTATATGTGTACTTTTTGACATCACCTTCTACCGTAACAGTTGCTAACAAGTAGCTTTTTGGTCTGTTAGCCTCCTGTTGCTGTTGTGTCGTCAAGTCAGTGTCAAGGTCAGAAACTAGATAATATGTATCATTTGCTTTACCTCCTACTACAAGAAGCTCTACTCGAGCAGCAGGTGGTAATAGAACTGAGTTAGTTGCTACTGGATGTGCAACAATATCACCGTCACGGGCTAAGATATAAAAGTTTGATTTACCCCAGGGTTGGGTAAATTCAGGTATCAATCCTATAGAACCTGTTACAGCAGCTTTTTTTATCTGACCTTCTTGTTGCTCATCAGCATCAGTTTCACCTGTTATACGACCACTTATCTTGAATGATACCTCGCCTTTTTCCTTTTCCTCGTAATCCGTTACAGTTGCTCCTGATTGTATAACAATATTTTTCGTAATGCCTGTATTACCATTTGTCTTTTCTACTTGAGTATCAGATGTGGTCATGTTATGGTCTGCATTAAGGGTAATGCTTTTTATGTCACCAGATATTGAAGCATTTGCATCCGAATCTGTTACATCACCATTCAAACTAGCTCGTCCAATAATTTCTTCCTCATCACTGGGTTCAGATAGAGTCTCTAAGGCAATATTCATGTAACTATCCGCGCCTATATTAGCAATGCGCCATAACTGAATCTCTCCAGGCTGGATGGTTATTTTTGGGTTGACTTGACTATTGAGAACGAAACAATCCTCTGAGTTATCTGGGTCCAGAACATCATTAAAGTCCTTAAACAACATCACTTGTTGAGCTATTTGTGGCTTAAGACTGTTGGCTTCAAATATAGGCTCTTCTTGAGCTTCAAGCTTCATATACCCTCGAACAGCTGTGGGTGCAGTGGGTGGTAAAAATTGTCCGTAATACTCCTCATTTCCCTTAATAATAATGCCACCTGAGAGACCACCCAGAACCTGTTGGTCACTAAGTGAGTGGGCGTGGGAATGATACCAAAATAGTCCAGACTGATGGACATCTGGAATCAGGAAGTTCATATTGTATTCAGTTATCGGACCACCATATTTAGGCTTGGCTGGATCGTCAGTTGGATAATAACCGCCAGGAAGTTTTTGTAATGAATCGGTGGTTGAATCAGGTGTTGTTTCGCCAAGTGGGGGGACTGGTATTAACTGATATTGGTTATCACTAAATGAATTATAAGTGACACTTACATCGTCACTATTTACAGTTCCATCAAGTTTTATTTCACCTTCCCTTCGAGTTGGGATATCTATTGGGATCGGCGTCACATTAGAGGGAACATCCACCAACACATCATCAGCACCCAGTAAAGGTGATACGTTGAAGCCATGATAATGAATATTAGTGTATTGAGATACACTCTCTAAATTTTCTTTTGTTTGTGGTAAACTTCCCGCCAATTGAACATTTACTGGTAAGTCATTGATGAGTTTTACGTTTAAGACGTTATCAACTCCTTCCTCCTGACTAGGAGATACCTCTATAACAGGGGGCGTATAGCTTGGAGGCAAAGTTTTCTCTTCAAACCTGCCATTCTCCCTAATCATAGCTCTAGCCTCGTAGACGTAGCCTTGGTACTCTGTGTCTTCTCCTTTGCCATTTCCTTCTAACGTGAATGGGGCCTGAGTTGCACGTAAAGTAACTGGACCTTGATCCGCATCTGCAAATGGCGGATTTTTAAATTCTGGCTGCTTTTGACTTGTTGGATCTAAACTTAAATCTAAACTTGGATCTGAACGCCTAAGTGTACATACATTAACAAAAGGTAGCACAGGATTACTAGCGACATATTGCCCTGTAGGTAACTCTACAGCAGGTCGTACATCAGCGATCGCTTCCCCGGTAAAGGTACTAACAAAAGTAAACGTGCCCACTAAGAACACAATCATTACCCTGCGTAAGAACAAGTACAAATGGTTCATAAATTTAACGTAGATAATAGTCCACTAGAATCAGTATGACAGCTTGTCAAACTTGAGAAAATGTTTGTAGCAAAACTTTACATTAGCGATTTTTTTGCCAAGAAATGCACAGCAGGGCAAACGCATCTAAATTTTTTTGACAAATCACCAAGAAGATAATTTCAAAGCCAATGACTCCAATCATGTTTGTTGACATCCTCCGGTCTCAACAAACATTTGGGGATTTTTTCTGATAACTTTAAGGCTCTACGGCTAGTCTAATAGCAATAAGCACAGAAGGGTTAACTACTTAGCATAGGTTGATAGGTACAACCACACAATTTGACAATTTTTTTTGCCACTTTTAAGATTATATTTAGCAACAAGTCTAATAAAAAATAAATTCATGAAATTTAGACTAGGTTCATTCATCCTGCTTCTATGCTTATATTTGCAGAGTTGTACTCAATCTCCTGATGAAAAATCTGAGCAACAAAAGCTAACTTTAACAGGAGCAAGCACTGTTGCTCCTTTAGTTTCAGCTTTGGGTAAAAGATTTGAAGAGCAAAATCCAGGGATTCGTATTGATGTACAAACAGGTGGTTCCTCTCGTGGACTAGCAGATGTGCAACAAGGACTTTCTGATATTGGTATGGTTTCTCGGACTCTGACAGCAGAGGAAGCCGTTGGAATGGAAGTTTTTGTCCTGGGAAGGGATGGAATTAGCATCATTATTCATGCTGATAACCCCTTAACAGAAATTACTAGCAAACAAGTCAAAGCTATCAGCAGTGGTCAAATCCAAAATTGGCAAAGCTTAAATGAAATTGATGCTCCGATCGCTTTTATTCACAGAGCAGAAGGACACTCAACACTAAAGAAATTTCTGGAATACTTTGGACTGAATAACTCACAAGTGAAAGCAGATGTGGTCATAGGAGATAATCAACAGGGCATAAAAACTATTGCAGGTAATCCCAATGCTATTGGTTATGTCTCCATTGGTGCTGCGGAATATAGTATGCAAGAGGGTGTATCCATCAAGCTTTTGGCACTGGATGGTGTTGAAGCAACCAGTGAAGCAGTCGCCAATGGGCGTTTTCCCTTGCTTCGGCAATTAACTCTGGTGACTAAAGGAAACCCTACTGGATTAGCAAAAGATTTCATCGCATTTGTTCAGAATGAAGAAAATTATGATATCATTCAGCTACAAAAATTTGTGCCCCCGAAAAATTGATTGGGTTTTAGCGTGGACTGTACGAGGAATTGCTTCTGTAGTAGGTATACTCGTTGTAATTATTACAGGGTTCTTGATCGTTGAATCCTTACCAATTTTTGATGACATCGGGATATTAGCCTTTTTTACCGATTCTAGCTGGAGTCCGGCTCAAGGATTCTATAATCTCACCCCAATGTTGGTAGGTACCCTATTAGTGGTAACAGGAGCAGTTGTGCTAGCGACTCCCGTAGGGATTTTGTCGGCTTTGTTCTGCCACTATTACGCTCCTCCTTTCCTAGCTAGTTTCTACCGTCGCTTACTAGAGTTAATGGCGGGATTTCCTGGAGTGATTTATGGACTCTGGGGATTGGTTGTGTTAGTGCCACTAATTAATCACCTCCATCCACCAGGAACCAGTTTACTAGCAGGAATACTAATGTTAGCTCTACTGATTATTCCCACCATTGCCCTCACTGTGGATGCGACTTTAGCAGAGATGAACCAAGTTTATTGGCAGGGAGCAGCTTCTCTGGGATTGTCCCGTTGGGGGACGATTTTGGGAATTATGCTACCCGCTGCGCGACTGGGAGTATTTACTGGTATTATCTTAGGTATTGGACGCGCTCTAGGGGAAACAATGCTGGTGTTAATGGTCTGTGGTAATGTGCCTCAGATTCCAGATACACTGTTCGATCCGATTCGGACTTTACCAGCTAACATTGCTTTGGAAATGGCTTTTGCCCTGGGAAATCATCGTTCATCCCTGTTTGTCAGTGGATTGTTGTTGCTAGGAGTTAGTCTGTTTATAGCGTTTTTGGCAGAAGCGATCGCTGAAGAAAAACACATATACTAAAGAGGGAAAAGAGGGAGTAGGGAGAAAGAATTAATGAACAAGAGTAGCATAATTGATGTTATTTTTGATTATTGGAGATGTCTAATAGCATAATTATGGCTGGCTGATTAAATCTTAAACCATTAACAATAAATAAAATAATAAAGGTTTTACTATTTTTGCGGCTTTTCAACAGTGCCTGGTTTTCACTCTAATACGATCAAAAAGTTAGCATTTTAGGCAGATAAAGACAAAAAATTTACTCCCCTACTCCCCCACTCTTTAAGAAGTTCCATGGCTCCCTTTCCTTTTAACTCTCATACTCCCCATCCTTCTAAAGGTTCTAAAAAACGGGAATTTTTGAGTGACTCTCACAATCATCGGCATCGGAATAAGATTGCTTTTCGAGACCGAGTCTTAAGCATCATTGTCTGGTTCGTCGCTTTGTCTGTTGCAGCTAGTTTTGCCTTAATTCTGGGGCATCTGGTTTGGCATGGATCTAGCCATCTATCTTGGGAATTCCTAACCACAGACCCTGAAAATGCAGGTCGGGAAGGAGGTATTGCTTCCATATTGGTTTCAACAGCATTGATTTTAGGAGTTTGCTTGGGAGTATCCCTGCCCCTGGGGTTGGGAACTGCCATCCTGTTATCTGAATTTACTGCCTCTAATAACTTATTTAGTCGGTTGCTGCGACGCAGTTTAGATATGTTGGCAGGAGTTCCTTCAATTGTCTTTGGTTTGTTTGGCAATAGCTTTTTCTGTGTCACCCTTGGTCTTGGCTTCTCTATCCTTTCTGGAGGATTGACCTTGGCCTGTATGGTACTGCCAATCTTGATTCGTTCTATTGAAGAAGGGCTGCGAGCTGTTCCTAACGAATACCGTTTTGGCGCTGCATCCTTGGGAATTTCACGCACTAGCACCCTGATTCATCTACTATTACCTGCTGCTGTTCCCAGTTTAATAGCAGGCTTAATTTTGGGAATTGGGAGGGTAATTGCTGAAACAGCAGCGTTGATTTACACCAGTGGCTATGTCGATCGCCAACCCACCTCTTTATTTGATTCTGGAAGGGCCTTGTCCTTACATATTTATGAGCTATCGATGAATGTCCCTGGCGGGGATGATAATGCTTATGCCTCGGCTGTGATATTAGTTATATTTATCCTGTCGATCAATACCATAGCAATTTTCCTAGGGAAGCAATGGCATAATCGCAGTATTCAGCAGTAAAAATGTATTATAAATAACATTAATGATTCAGTTTTCATCCCAGGCAAAACCAGTCATTTCCCCTCCTACGGACAACAGGAGCTTTCCTAGCTTATCCACGGATCGGCTCAGTTTATACTATGGCCAGAAACAGGCACTAGAGGACATTACCCTGTCAATTCCAAAGGGTTCTATCACTGCCTTAATTGGCCCATCTGGTTGTGGTAAGACCAGCTTTTTATACTGTCTCAATCGTTTAACGGATATCATCCCTAACTGCATAGTTTATGGTAATGTTTGGTTGGGCGATTTCAATATTCTTCACCCTAAAATTGATACTATCGGTCTCCGCCGTCGGATCGGTATGGTTTTGCAGAAACCAAATCCTTTCCCATTCTCAATCTGGAAAAATATTGCTTTTCCGTTGAAGGAGCATGGTATTATAGAGCGTCGGAAAATTAATGGAATTGTTGAGAGGGTACTCACAAATGTTAAACTCTGGGACGAAGTTAAGGATAGGCTTACAGCCTCAGCGTTGCGCCTCTCTGGAGGTCAAAAACAACGTCTTTGCATAGCCCGTACCCTAGCTTTGGCTCCAGAAATTATTTTGATGGATGAGCCTTGTAGTGCTCTAGACCCCATTTCTAGTGGGGTTGTGGAAGACTTGATTGCCAGTTTGCGGGGGAAATACACTGTGGCGATCGTCACCCATAACCTGGCTCAAGCTCGACGCATTGCAGACTATGTTGCGTTATTCTGGGTGCAGTCTGGCTGTGGACGCTTAATTGAATTCGGCCCAGTTGAGCAAATCTTCCAGAATCCCCAACATTCTATTACAGCAGAATACATCAATGGTCAGCGTGGTTAAGGAAATCATACCACACAATAAGAATCCGAAAGGCTAATTGTAAAAAAAATGAACCAAAATTTACTGCTATCCACAGACAACTATTATTCCCAGTTGAGGGAGCAAGGTAAAAGTATTTACAATATCTGGGAAGAAGGAAAAGCCTATAAAGACTCGATAACACCAACAATTTACAACCAAAACTACCGAGAATTTATTACCAAAAAAATTGAATCCTTGGTTAACTACGAAGTCACAAGCAATATTTTAAGTATTGGGAGTGGTAACGCTTTTGTTGAA
>NZ_JAAHGK010000312.1:0-6436 GCF_010672505.1 Okeania sp. SIO2B9
TGTTTTAAATTGACAATTATATCTGGTGTCCATAACTATTATTAGAGGGAATAGGGAATAGAAGATAAATAAGTATAGGTCTACCTCATTAGGTTGAGAAACATTATATTATCGGAGATGTCTAATAACATCGGCTATTTCCAAATTAATTTTCATTGTTTCCAAACATGATTTTAAAGAGTTGCTCAAATCCCCGTTACAAAAATAACCTCTGACTTCTAACTTCTGACTTCTGACTTGGTTAAAATTATTCCACAAACTTCAAAATCAATAACTATAATGTCCCAAACTTTTATAGCTCCAAAAGTAAGTGTAATTATCCCAGTATATAACTGCGAACTTTACATCGCCCAAGCAATTGAAAGTGTATTTAAACAAACCTATACTAACTATGAAATTATTGTAATAGACGACGGTTCCACAGATAATACCCGTCAAGTATTACAACCATACATGACAAAAATTCGCTATTTTTATCAAGAGAATCAAGGATTATCTGCAACTCGTAACCGTGGCATTAAATTGGCAAAAGGAGAATTAATTGCCCTCCTAGATGCTGACGATTTATTTCTCTCTTATAAACTTAAAGAACAAGTTGCTATTTTTGATGCTCAACCAAATATTGGTTTAGTACAAAGTGGGTGGCGAGTTGTGGATGAAAAAGGAGAAAAAATTCAAGATATTGAACCTTGGCATAAATCTCCAGAATTAGATTTAGTAAGTTGGTTAAAATGGAAAACTACTAATCCGAGTGGGATGATGTTTCGCAAAGAATGGTTAGAAAGAGTGGGTGGGTTTAATGAAAAATTACGCAGATTAGAAGATTTTGATATTGTAATTCGATTAGCTTTAGCAGGTTGTCAATCTACTTGGTTTCCTAAAGTAGCTGTATGTTATCGTCAACATAGCAGTAATATGACGCGAAATTTACTTGCTCAAACAGCAGTAGAAGAAAAAATTTTAGATGAACTTTTTTCTAACCCCAATCTTCCCCCAAAAATTCAACAATTAGAAAAGGAGTTACGCTACGGTTCTCTAATTTGGAATTGTTGGTGTTTATATAAATTTGCCTACTTCGCTGAAATGGCTGATTATTTATATAAATCTTTAAAATTTTCCTCTTTTTCTGTTCTTAAAACTATCTGTAATTGGCTCTATTATTTTCAATATTATGCTGCTCTAGAAAACTATGATTTTAATTCTGTATTTTTCCATCAATTACCAGAATGGCAAAAATTAATCACTAAAGTTATCCCTAATGGTTTACCGTTGGTTAGTGTTGTAATTCCTACCTACAATAATGCTGATTATATTCTTATAGCCATTAAAAGTATCCTGACTCAAACTTATACTATTTATGAGATTATTGTTATTGATGATGGTTCTACCGATAATACTTATCAAGTTTTGGAACCCTACCTAAATCAAATTAAATATGTATATCAAGAAAATCAAGGACAATCAAAAGCGCGGAATCATGGCATAGAAATAGCTCAAGGAAAATATATTGCTTTTCTGGATGCCGATGACTTTTTTCTACCCGAAAAATTAGCCGAACAAATAGGATGTTTTGCAGAAGACTCTACTTTAACTATGGTGCAAAGTGGTTGGAGATTTGTTGATGAAAAAGGTCATACTATTAAAGATGTAAAACCTTGGGAAAATGGTGCAGAATTAGACTTAGAAAATTGGTTAATCTGGCAAGCAACTTTGCCTAGTGCAATGATGTTTAAAAGTGAGTGGTTAAAGCTGAATGGAGGATTCGACCCGCGATATATTCCAGAGGATTTAGAAATAGTTTTACGATTAGCTTTAACTGGGGAAAAAGCTACTTGGTTACAGAGAGTTTGTGTTTGTTATCGACAGCATAATAGTAGTGTTTCTGGATTAGAAAATCGACAAAAAATTACTCAAGAATTGGAAAAATTATTAGATGATTTTTTTAGCAAATCTAATTTACCTACCCCAATACGTCAAATAGAAAATCAAGTAAAATATCGCTCCCTACTTTGGAATTCTTGGCGCTTATATCAGGGGGGTAACTTTTCCGAAATGACTGCTTATTTGCAAAAATCTTTAACTTATACTTCCGCCTCTACTACAGAAGCAATTTCGACTTGGATAGAATTATTTACCAAACTTGCTCGCCAAGAAGGAAATCAATTTAATGCCTATAATTTTAGTCAATTACCAGAGTGGAAAAAATTAATTAGTAATATTTTTAATCCAGTAATACCGAGAGTAAGTGTAATTATTGCCACTTACAATAATGCCCACTATATATTAGAAGCGATCGCTAGTGTTTTTAATCAGACTTATACCTCTTATGAAATAATCGTAATTGATGATGGTTCTACGGATAATACCCGCGAAGTTTTAGAACCTTATTTAGATAAAATTCGCTATGTTTATCAAGAGAATAAAGGAGTATCCCACGCCCGAAATTTAGGTTTAGAAATGGCAGGGGGAGAATTTATTGCTTTTCTAGATGCTGATGACTTTTTTCTACCAGATAAACTGGCAAAACAGGTAGCTATTTTTGATACCCGCCCTTCTCTTGGTATTGTGCATAGTGGGTGGCGTTTAGTTAATGAAAAAGGGGAGAAAATTTCCGATATAGAATTATGGCATGGTTCCCTAGAATTAGATTTAGAAACTTGGGTAGTTTGGAAACCTGTAACTATTTCTATGATGTTTCGTCGGAGTTGGATAAAAAGTGCAGGAGGTTTTGATACTCGTTGGCATCATGGAGAAGATATTGATTTAGTATTGCGTTTATCTGTAAATGGTTGTGAGGCAGTTTGGTTGCCAAAAGTTACTTATTGTTATCGTCAACATCACCGGAATGCTACTAGAAAATCTACCCATCAAGCTGTTAGTATGATGTCTGTTTTAGATGATTTTTTTAGCAGACCAAATTTATCAGTATCTATTCGTAAATTAGAGGGAAAATCTCGTTATTATACTTTGAGTTGGTTAGCATGGCAGGCACATCGAAATGAGAATTTAGTTGAGATGAGTAAATATCTACGACAAGCTGTAAAATATACTCCTTTATCTATGACAGAAACTATTTATCATTGGATTGATAGTTTTAATAGTCTTTATCAACAATATGGTTATGAATTTGATGCTTATGCTTTAACAAATTCGGATATTTGGCAACAGTTAATGTCAGATATTTTTGTGAAATAAGAAGGAAGGAGGAAGAGGGAAGAGGGAAGAAGAAAGAAGTAACAAGGAAAAAGAAAGGTTGATTATTTATATTCCGTTATTTTTGTGAAATAAGAAGGAAGGAGGAAGAGGGAAGAGGGAAGAAGAAAGAAGTAACAAGGAAAAAGAAAGGTTGATTATTTATATTCCGTTATTTTTGTGAAATAAGAAGGAAGGAGGAAGGAGGAAGATTGATTATTTGCATTCCGTTATTTTTATCAAGGAAGAAGGAGGAAGGTTGATTATTGATATTCCGTTATTAGCGTCAAATCAAGGACAACATAGGTTGACAACAGTTATCAAACTATTCATGGCTAGCGATCGCTATTGCTAGTAATTAGTGTATTATCTAAGCTTAACAGGTAATTTGTCTGTCAGTTTATAATAACTTATAACGACAAAATGTTTGACAAAGCGTCAAATAAAGGACAAAATAAGTTGACAACAATTATCAAAGCATTCAGATTAGGGAGTAATTTCTCTGGCTTAAATAAACCCCTTAAAGGCAAAAAGCATAAAGATGTTAACTTGTAGAAAATGAGCTAGATATTTTTTTTCAATAGATAATGCTTTTTTTCCTAAACTTTGATATTATGACTTATCTGTATCACTTAAAATAAACTTAGCTCAATTTCACTAAATGGAAGATTTAATTTTTTCTGTTGCCTTTGATGAAACAAGATATGAAGTCGGATTAGCTCCAATATCTATTGTAAGTGATGATTTCGACGAGGTAGGAGCTAAGTTTTGTCCCAAGATTGTTCTGCCCAAATCTTGACCAAAATCATAAATTTTTGAACCATTACCACTTAAAACCTCGCACTTTTTGATACTTAAAAAGGCTAAAACCTTTATATATGAATACTTTTAGATTTAATCAGCAAGCTCCAAATAGACATCTCCAATAATAAAAGATAAAATTCAATTATCGCACATAAATGATCAATTCTTTTTCCCTACTCCCTAATCTCTATTTTCTGGAGATGTCTAGTAGCTTTGATAGATATCAAATGGGTTTTATATAATATTACTAGCTTTATATAAATGATGATCTTAACTCTACAATAAAGTAATTATCGTTCTCTATTCTATCTAATTCCTTTCAATTCGGTAATATGC
Organism: Okeania sp. SIO2B9; assembly: GCF_010672505.1. Classification (NCBI taxonomy): domain Bacteria; kingdom Bacillati; phylum Cyanobacteriota; class Cyanophyceae; order Oscillatoriales; family Microcoleaceae; genus Okeania; species Okeania sp. SIO2B9. The sequence goes on from NZ_JAAHGK010000312.1 coordinate 4,333, forward strand.
AATTATTAATATTAGCATCACTAAAATTAGTACCACTTAAATTAGCGTCACTGAAATTAACACCATCGAGATTTGCACTGCTAAGATTTGCACGACTGAGGTTAGCTCCAATCAGGTTAGCATCTTTGAGATTAGCATGACTGAGGTTGGCATAACTCAGGTTAACGCCACTCAGGTCGATACCATCCAAGTCCACACCCCACAAGTCAGCTCCCATCAAGTTAGCACCACTAAGATTGACATCACTTAGATAGGTATGCCAAAGGTGGGCACGATTAAGGTCACTGCCACTGAGGTTAGCACCCTTGAGATTAGCACCACTAAGATTCACACCACCCAAGTTAGCATTGCTAATATTGGCATTTTCTAGGTTGGCATCCCACAAATCTGCTACTCGTAGACTAGCACCACAGAGATTAGCGTTGCTCAGGTTGGCACGATTGAGATCGACACGATTTAGTTGAGCATTACTGAGGTCATTACCTTGTAAGTTTCTTCCTTCTATTTTGTGATTAACAATGTCCCAAACTATATACCATTTTTGGTCAAGTCTAGTTGTTTCACTGAGTTTTACACCCTTAAGTTGAGCATGACTAAGTTCGACATTTTTCAGGTGAGCATGACTAAGGTCAGCATTGCTAAGATCGACTCCCTTAAGAATAGCACCTGTTAAATTAGCATTACGAAGATTGGCATGACGGAGTTTAGCATTAGTGAGATTAACATTGGTGAGATTAGCTGTACTCAGATCGACTTGGTTCATTTTAGCCCTATTAAGTTGAGCATTGCAGAATTTAGCAGCACTCAGATGAGCATTTGTCAGGTCAGCGTTACTAAGGTTAGCGTTACTAAGGTCAGCAGCACTGAGGTTGGCACTACTGAAGTTGGTATCTCTCAAGTCTGCATCATTGAGGTCAGCAGCAGTAAGGTTGGCACCGCTCATTTCAGCATAGTTGAGTTGAGCTGACATTAGATTAGCTACACTCAAGTTAGCCTTCTCTAAATAAGCTCCAACTAGGTTAGATCCTTTCAAGTTAGCGTTACAAAGATTGACTTTTCTGAGATTTGAGTGACTGTAGTAGTTGCTATCAATATTTTGTATTTGGCAATAGAGAACATTGCGGTCGCACATCCCAAAATTAGCTCCTTCTAGGTTAGCACTCCGGAGGTTAATATTGCTGAGGTCAACACCTCGAAGATCGGATCGACTGAGGTTGACTCCTTTGAGATGGTTATTTGTAGGTTGTTGGTTAACAATTTGCCAGACCAAATGCCATTTAGAGTCTATTTTTGTCAAATCATTTATTTTTGTTTCTCGGAGGTTAACGTAGTTAAGATTAGCACCACTGAGATTGGCATTACTTAGGTCGGCACCACTGAGATTGGCATTACTGAGGTTAGCATCACTCAAATTTACACCAGTTAAATTAGTATTACTACAGTCAGTATTCTTGAGATTAATACTTATAAGTTTAGCCGCACTAAAGTTACTTCCACTGAGGTTAGAATTACTCAAATTCACTCTTCTAAGTTGAGCGCCACTGAAGTTAGAATTACTCAAATTTACACGTTCAAGGTTGATGCCAATTAGATTAATATTTCTGAAGTCTTTACCAATAGCTTGCTGATTAACTATTTCCCAGATTAATAACCATTTACAATCAAGTTTTGTTTCTTTATTTAATTTAGTACCTCTGAGATTTGTATCTCTAAGTTTACTACCTCTTAAGTCTGCATAACTAAGATTTGCATTAGTTAAGTTAGCATTATTTAGGTTAGCAAGACTTATATCTGCACCACTAAGGTTTACATTAGTGAAATTAGCATTAGTTAGGTTAACACCCCTGAGTTTGGCAAGGCTAAGATTAGCATTTTCAAGATTAGTGTTTTTGAGGTTAGCATCCTTCAGGTTAGCACCTCTTAAGTTAGCTTCTTTGAGGTTAGCATCTCTAAGATTAATACTACTTAGATCGGCATCTTTTAAATAGGCAAAACTGAAATTTATACCTTGTAGGTCTAAACCATTAAGCTTTGCACCTCTGATGTTAGCTCTGATAAAATTCCGTTTTCCTGTAGCGTATAGCTCTAGTAGTTTAGATATATC
>NZ_JAAHGK010000313.1:0-6411 GCF_010672505.1 Okeania sp. SIO2B9
TAAACTATCTGAAAGTAATAGTGGCGATCGCTAGTGCTGATGGTGAGTTAGCACAGAAAGAATTAGATTGGTTTCTGGAAGAACAGCAGCTGCTGGGAACACCATCTGACCTGATCGAAGAAAATGTCCTAAATTTCGATGGAAAAAATGCGGACATCGAAGAGCTATTGGGCGGTATGCATTATGATTTTTCTCTAAATTTTCGCTGTTGTATGTTGTACCAAGCGATCAAAATGAGCCGTGCCGATGGAGTGTATCACGAGAAGGAAAAAGCCGCTGTTGCTCGAGCCGCGCAACTGTTAGGAATTGAACAAAAAGTACTTGTTAGTATTGAGTCTTTGGTAGAAATAGAAGAGTCGGCAGCTCGGCTACGATTTGCGATCTTTGAAACTGACGTTGAATAGTTTAGCGTACTAGGTTAACATCTCCCCCGGTGAAACAGGGGGGCAAAAGAAAGTTTTGTGTAAGCATTTAGCTTTCAGCTTTCAGTCATCAGTTTATGCGCTTTTAGCTGACGGCTGACTGCTTACAGTTTTGTTCCCTGGGGGGCTAGGGGCAATGATGAATGACTACCTCTTCTACAACTTCCCTAAATCCTAACTCTTAACTCTTAACTATTGCCTACTGCCTACTCCCTACCCTAACAAAAAGACTTTCTACATGCAAACCCTAATTAGTATTACTAAATCGTTTGGAAAAATTGTCGATCGCCTGTTGTAGATCGTCTTCTGTGAGAGACTGTAATACACCGAAAGTAAATGGTTGTTGATTAATATATTGTAGATAAGACCCACTTAGATATGGTAATGATTGAGATTGATTTATCAGATAAGCTTGAAAAAAGGCTAAACCTAGTACCTGGATAAAAGGATAAGCTAAAGTAGGATCGGGACCAATTAATTTGATTGGTAGTTCTATAGAAACTTCCTCTTCTTCTTCTACAGCAATAAACGAAAAGTGAGTTGCTGGTTCACTAATAACTAAATATTTTTCTGCAGTAGTTAAGCTAATGAATGGATAAATTTGTTCTGGAATTGGTGGAGCAAAAATATCTCTAGTACTAGCAACAATCATCAAGGGTATTGCAATTTTACTAATTTTTTCAGGTCCAAATACACCACTACTAATTGGATTTATTGCAATAGCTGCTGTGATACGTTCATCTCGTAAATTTTCGGTTATTTCTGCTGGTAAATTACTGGTTTGACACTGTAATAATAGAGATAAATTAAAGATAAATTTAGTATCTTCAGATTGGCAATCTTTTCGTAGATCTTCTAGGTCTAGGGGAGCACCTGCAAGACTTAAAGCAGTATAACCGCCAAAAGATTGACCTACTATTCCCACTTGTTTAAAATTTAGCTGACCTCGCCAGATTGGATCGGAGTTTATTTTTGCCTCTAATTCATCCAGTAAATATTTAATATCTAGTGGGCGATTAATAAATTCCATTCCATCTACAGGTCTGCTAAAACCTGCAAAGATATTTTCAAGTTTTTCTGCATTTGAACCAATATGTTCTGGTACTATTACTGCAAAACCATGAGATGCTAAATGTTCGGCAAGATAGGCAAAGCTATTTAGGTCTGAACCTAAACCATGGGAAATAACTATTACAGGAATTAATTTATTTCCAGAACTTTTTGGCAGATAAATATTTGCTGGAGAAGAGCGGTCGCGATTAGGATTTCTAAAGGTAATAGATTGTTTTTCCCATCTTATATTTCCTGGTTGTCTTAAATCTGGAAAATTATTAAAATCAATTTTATTCTCACTAAGCGATCGTTCTTGAGCTTGATTTTGTAGCTCTATTACAATCAAGCGTTCTTCTACAAATCTTTCGATTAATTCTTCAGTTAAATTGATACCTTCTTCAAGTTCTATTAACAAATCTCCAGGAAAATTTTTCAACACATTAATAATAGTCAAACCATCTGGTTCTGCAAGAGCTAACTGAAAAGCTGTTTGGAGAGCTGCACTCCCATTTTTATTTTCTCCAGTTTTCAGGATTTTACCTAATCTTTTCAGAACTTCTTGTCCTGCTGGTTCTTCCATAAATGTGTTGACAATAGTAGGATTAACATCAAAACGGTTTTGAAAAAGTTCTCTTAGTTCTTGTTTTTGTTTTTTCAGAACTGTCTGTATTTCTTTTGTTTCTTCTGTTGTGAGCAGCTCAGAATAAAAGGTAAATTCTTTGCTAAATTCTCCTTCTTTAGCAAACCTTTCGATAGATTCAATTGGTATTTTTAGTTGAAAAGGTGGCAAAGAAACTACGATTGGATCTGTAATGTCGAGAGCAGGAATAGAAATTATAAGATTTTCGGCAGCAGAGGCAGAAATAGTGGTAAAAATAGGTGATAATATAGTTAATCCAGCAATCAATATCGAGTTCTTTTTAAACATTTTTAACAAAGCTGATTTATGTTTTAAATTACAGATTTTTATCTGCTGTAATTGAGCTATCTTAACGCCTAAAAAAATGAGGCTATTCCTAGAAATATACTGTGATTTTAACCAATAAAATACCATAAATAACTCCTATTAAATCCAAGTATTATATTGTGCCATAAAATCTCATTTTGATCTATAATGCAGTAATTAAAAGAGAGAAATAGGCAGATATATCCACAAGCATTATTTTTTTAACTAGTATAATATAATAGGAATAAAAACTATTATTATTCTACAGAAAAAAGAAAAGCCTGTAGTTAGAGGTCTGATTCTTACAGTGCTAAAGTGCAACTACAAACAAAGATTTTTTTTGCAGGATTTTTCAAACCAAAAATATAATCAAATATGATAAAATCTAACATTCTTACCACTGTTACCTAATACCATTTCTAAATAGTAAGTGGTTGTGCAAAATTAATTACACATTTATACAAATTGAATTCTTGAACTTCTAAAGAGCGCAGAGAATTGGGATAGGTAAATAATTTTGCTTAGGTACTTAATGCTATATTTGATTACCATCTCCCCATGTCCCCATCTCCCTACCTCCCCATTAGTAAGAGGTCGTTTGTAAAGAATTATGAAGTGTTTTTACCCCTGGCAAATTGGGTATTTCAGCCTATAAATCTGGGATAAATAACCAAGTTGTTACAGTTTAAAGGTCAATCATTGTATACTACAAAACTTTACAAACAGTCTCTAAAGATATATAGCAAACTTTTTGAGATTTGGTATAATTCATTTTGAGAAGGTGTATCCTAGTCTACTAAATGAAAAAAATAAATCTGCTATAATCAAAGGCTGGTAAATAATAGTTGAATCAAAACTCTATGCGGTTAGAGCAGTTGCAAGCATTTCTTTGTGTTGCAGAAACAGGTAGCTTTCAACAAGCAGCGCGAATATGTAACGTCACTCAATCAACAGTTAGCCGACAAGTGCAAGCTCTAGAAAATCAAGTGGGTACTCCCCTATTTCACCGTAGCAGTCAAGCCAAACTCACTCTAGCAGGAGAATGCTTATGGCCTTACGCTAAGAAAATTTGTCAAGCTTGGGAAAGTGCTACCCAAGAAATAACAGAAATGCTTGCCGGAAAACAACCAGAACTTTGTGTTGCAGCTATTCACTCTGTTTGTGCTGCTTACCTCCCTCCAGTTTTGCAAAGATTTTGTCGCCACTATCCAGAAGTAAAATTGCGGGTAACTGCTCTAGGAAGCGATCGCACTTTGAAAGTTCTCAAAGACGGTCTAGTAGATATAGCAATAGTAATGAATAACCGCTTATTTACTACCAGTCCAGAAATGGTAGTAGATGTTCTCTACACTGAACCGATAGAAGTATTAATGGCAGCTAACCATCCCCTCACAAAATACGAACAAATTCCCTGGACTGAACTTATTCGCTATCCTCAAGTAGTTTTCAAAGATGGCTACGGAATGCAAAGATTAGTTAAAGAGCAATTTGAGCGACTAGGGGCAAAACTCAATGCAGCATTAGAACTAAATACCCTCGATGCTTTCCGAGGAGTAGTACGACAAGGAAATTTAATTGCTCTGCTACCTCATTCAGCTTTAATAGATGTTAAACTCGACCCCACTCTTGCCATAAAAACAATAGGAGTAACTCCGAGTACTTCTAAGGTATCATCAATAAGAGATTCTGTTTGGAGTCGTGAGGTGGTGGTGGTGACAACTAGCGATCGGATACAAATTCCTCCGATAGAATATTTCTGGGAGCTAGTAAAAGAATTAATTCCACAGCAAATTAATCAAACCACAGTGTTGAAGAAGTCAGTAGTCAGGAGTCAGTAGTCAGGAGAATGTTAGAGCTGGGGTTTAAATCTTAACTTTAGCATTAGACATCTCCTCCAAAAGAGGGAACAAGGGATAGGTAATATCATGTTCGGTTGAATACTTATAATATCTGTAGACCAAAGGCAGAAGGCAGAGGGCAGCTATGCTGAAGGAAAAGAGCAAGGTTAGAAGGCAGAAGGTTCATTATAACTGACCCGTCCGTTAGCGTAGCTCCCCCGGAGGGGAACATGATATAACAAGGAGAAATAATTGATAATTTATGGATAAGAATTGATTTTATTTTGAATTTTCACGTCAATGTCTATTGACATTACGGGTGACAGTGGAGTATGGCACTACGCAAATAGGGCGCGGACATTTATAAATGCGGATGCGACCCCGCGACGACGACGGCTCGCTTGCGGAATGCTGACTCCTGTGAGGGAACGCGCACCAAGCAGCTCAAAGTTAGTCAGGGATTACTTTTGACTTTTGACTTTTGACTTGCGCGTAGCGCTATATTACAGCACTTTTTAGGAAGCGTGAGGTACAGTTTTAAGGTTAATCTTTTTTTCCTACTCCCTACTCCCTACTTGCTACTCCCTAAAGTCCTAAAATTTTGTACCCGATCAACTCCAAAACTGCTGTAAACTAACTAAACAAAATCAAAAAATAAATACCTAATTAACCAGAGAGAAAAATTAAATGAGCGATCGCTTTCGAGAATTACTCAGAACCATTGGTAGTGGCCCCCATACAGGGAAAAATTTAACCCGCCAAGAGGCAGCAGCAGCAATGCGGATGATGTTGTTGAAAGAAGCAAAACCAGTCCAGGTCGGTGCTTTTTTAATTGCTCACCGTATTAAACGGCCTACTGGAGATGAGTTGGCAGGAATGTTAGATAGCTATAACGAATTAGGGCCAAAACTGCAAAGTCAACCATCGATGGGTGTAGTGACAGTATTAGGTTGTCCTTATGATGGGCGATCGCGTACTGCACCAGTTACCCCACTCACAGCTTTAATTTTGGCAACAGCAGGAATATTTGTTGTGATGCACGGTGGAGCGCGAATGCCGACAAAAGAAGGAGTACCTTTTATTGATATTTGGCAAGGGTTAGGGGTTGAATGGGAAAAACTATCGCTGGCACAGGTGCAACAAGTATTTGAACAGACTGGTTTAGGCTTTGTTTATCTACCAAAACATTTTCCCCAAGCAGATGCTTTAGTAGAATATCGTCGAGATATTGGTAAACGACCGCCTCTAGCAACAATGGAGTTAATTTGGGTTCCCTTTTCAGGAGAAGTTCATTTGGCTGCGGGATATGTTCATCCTCCTACAGAAGGTATGTTTCGAGGAGCATTGGAATTACAGGGTGTGAAAAATTATACAACAGTCAAGGGGTTAGAAGGAAGTTGTGACTTACCTCGCGACCGGACAGCTATTATTGGGGTATCGATGCCATCTGACAACTCTGCCACATTTGAACGTCTGTTGTTGCATCCGAGTGACTATGGTTGTGGAGGAAAGGAGGTTTCATTAAGCTCTACTGCGGAGTTAGTAGAGCAAATGCAAGAAGTTTTGCAGGGTAAGGTGAGTCAGTTAATGTCAGCAGCTATTTGGAATGGAGGTTTTTATTTATGGCGTTGTGGAGTTTGCTCTGATATTTGCGAAGGTTTGTCTAAGGCGGAAAGTTTATTAAGTAGTGGTGAAGTAGGGGAGAAGTTGAGAGAAATTCAAGCTAAAGTTCAGGTGTGAGGAGTTAGGAGTCAGGAGTCAGGAGTCAGGAGGGAAGAAAGGAGGAATGCATAGGAATTAACAAAGTCAAAAGTTATTTTTCTAACGGGGATTTAAACCCTCCCCTCCAAAAATATTTCTCCTTAAAAGGTAAGGTTGCGCGACTCATATTATTTTTATAAAGGAGAATAGTATTGATAATTTCAGTATTTCTTTGGTACTGTCGGTACTGTCAGTCCTTAAATTTTATTATAACCGATCCGTCCGTAATTCGTAGCTCTCCCTCCGGGGGAACATTATATAAAACAGAAAAAAACGATATAGGTTGGATTCTTTAACCTTATTATATCGTCAGCAGTGCGTAGCGTGGTTTTAACCTGTATAGCACAACAGCTAATGAATCCGGGGTGTTTTAACCCCTTGAGAACTCAAA
>NZ_JAAHGK010000314.1:0-6406 GCF_010672505.1 Okeania sp. SIO2B9
TATTCTCCCTATTACCTCCCTATTCCCTCCCTATTCCCTATTAATTATTACCAAGGACTGCTAACAAGAGTAAATCCTGACCAATAGAAAGGATGAGAAAAGTTAATTTCTCCCAATCCTTGTAAACTCTCAGGTAAAGATATTTCACCTCTAGAAAACTTTAATCTTTCATTCCTGAGCAATACATCTCCTTGAATCATTTTAATTTGAGTTTGTCTAATTGCTTCAGCTTTACTTGGTGCTGTTTTTAACTGTTCATAAAATTCACTCATTAAGGCTAAAGTTCCAATATCATTAACGTACCACAAACTTGCTAATACAGACTGAACTCCTGCTTCTAAAGCTAATCCAGCAAAACCTAACTCCACATCTCGATCTCCAACGGCAGTTTTACAAGCACTTAAGACTAATAATTCAGCCGGAGGAGTGTTCCAAGCAATCTCTTTTACTTTGTCTAAATGGAGTTGAGTATCCCAAAATTGAATGTAAGAATTTTCAGGTTTTCCAGGCTGAAATTTTGCATGAGTTGCTAAGTGAATAATATTAAAAAATTGAGAGGAAAGTTGATTTTTTAAGTTTTCTAAAGTGAATTCCTGATTGAGAAATAATTTTCCAGGCCAACCTTGAGAAATATTTTGAGGTGAGATACTTTCTGTCAGGTTTTCATCAACAATTGTTGAGAGTTCAACTGGAACTGCTGGTAAAGACTTTTGTGTCTGAAATTCTGATGCCCCCATGGCTAAAATTCTAGCTTTTTGAATGGGAGTATAATTAGAATCAATTAAATTAAATGCAGGAATAATTGCCAGACTATATTTTTCTACTAAAAATTTTTTTCCATCGTGTAATGCGGCTATTGGTAGAGTACGCAAACCTTTTCCTAAACAAAACAATATTGTGTCTATTTTTTCTGCTTGGAGATTTGCTGCAAAGGGTTTAATAATCCATTCATAGAGTTGTTGAGCCTGATTTAAGTAAAAGTCTGCAAAAAGCAGCTGAGGATTAGTGATTTCATTTTGAAATAATTTAACTGCTTGAATCAGGGTTTCGTATTTGATAAAATCAAGGTCTTTAACTAGAGGTTTTTTTCCAGGATAAATAAAGACTAAATGTAAATATTCTGGTTCGGGTATCGCCCAAAATACGGCTGGTTTTATATTACTTGTTTGGCTAATTTCTAACAATTTTTTAGCAATATCATCACCAGTTTTTGAAACTTTAGAAAAATCTCGATCAAAATAAGCCTCAAATTCTTTTTTTAGCCTTTCTTCCATTTTCATCACTTTCTCTGAGACAGTTAGATTTATGTCTTGAGAGACAGTTTTTTCTGAATTAAAAGTGAGAATAATAATCAGGGAAAGAATAAATATAAAAATTGTCATACTGACTTTATACTTATTCTTAAAAGAAAAGATTTTCTCAAACATATACAGTACCTTGTTTAATATCTTGGTAAGGATTCAGTTATTACAGGTAAGTATTTCCTGGGTCATGCCAGGCAAACAGTTTTTTTATAGTGTTTTACTCGTACTTTTAACTCTAGTTAAACTCTAGTTCAATTCTAATTCCACCTCTAAAAACAAAAAACGCAAAATATAGAGTAATTTGGTAAATTTGTCAAAAATTTGACGCTATATATAAAAAATCGCTACACTCGTAATTTGTTGCTTATTTCCAAAAAATTCTATTTTCTATTTAACTATGGTACGAGAACTAGAAAAAGTAGATCATAGGGAGTTCCCAGAAACAGCTCCCACTGCTAATCCAGTATTTTATCGAACTTATAGCCGTAAAACAGAAAATGGCCGTGAGACTTGGGTCGAAGTATGCGATCGCACAATTAATGGCCTGAGAAAATTAGGTCAACTTACCCCGGAAGAAACGGACTTACTGTATCGGATGCAAAGTCAACTAAAAGCCATGTCCTCTGGCCGTTGGTTGTGGGTCGGTGGCACAGAATGGATTACACAACCACAAAATTTTTCGGGGGCCTACAATTGTTCGTCCACAAATATAATGGACTGGCGTGCCTTTGGTCTATTAATGGACTTAGCAATGATGGGTTGCGGTACTGGAGCAGTATTAGAAGGAGATTATATAAATCAACTGCCACCAATTAGAAATCACTTAAATCTGATATTGCGGGGTGAAATTGGTTCTACTCCTGCTGAATTACGTCGGGAGTTGACAGAACTAAAATTTGATGGAGACCAGGTAGAAATTTATGTTGGAGACAGTCGTCAAGGTTGGGTAGGTTCATATCAAGCTTTGTTAGAATTGTCAACCGATGAACGATTTTCCGGTGAAGTCAAAGTCATTATTGATTTGAGCGATGTTAGACCTGCGGGAGAACAGTTAAAAGGATTTGGTGGTGTTGCCAACCCGGTGAAATTGCCAGACTTGTATCAACGTTGTGGGAATATTTTAAATCAAGCAATTGGGCGGCAATTAAATTCTGTGGAGTGTTGCCTGCTAATTGACGAAGCAGCAGTCACAATTGTCGCCGGAAATATTCGCCGCTGTTTACCTGAAGGTGCTTTAGTACATACAGCATCAGGGTTAGTACCCATTGAAAAAATTCGGATAGGCGATCGCGTCTTAACCAGCAAAGGATTTTACCCTGTGACAAATTTTTTCAACCAGGGTACTCAGTCTTTATGTCGCATTCAAACAGAAGACGGATATTTTGAATGTACTGCCGATCATAAAGTTGCCGTGCTGCAAGATTTGTATGGTAACTATAAAATGATAAAAGCTAAAGACTTGCAAGAGGGCGATCGCTTGATTTTTGTGCCTCAAGCAATACCTGGTACTCCCACCGAACTCCCTGAGTTAAAAGGTGTAACCTCCCATGGTGCTAAAGCAATAACAGTACCTGCTCTTACCAATGAGGTTGCTTATTTTCTGGGATATTTGCATGGAGATGGATCGGTTGCTTCAGATGGATGGCAAGTCAGGTTTTGGGTTCCCCAGGATAGTCCGGAAATTCTGGAACGACTGATTAATGTTGCTCAAGAATTTGGTTTGGAAACACATACACTGAGAACCCCAGAACAATGTAAAACCAAAGCTTATGAACTTCAGTTAAATAGCAGCATTCTGAATAAATATCTTTCACAGTTTAAACAGTCATTTACTTCTATTACGATTCCTGACTGTATTCTGATGGGAACAACAGAAATTCGTCAAGCTTATTTAGCTGGTTTAGCAGACGCAGATGGTTGTCATTCTCAGGGCGTACTGGTAGCTTCTGTTTACCAAGATTTTCTGCAACAGGTGCAAGCATTATACGCATCTTTAGGAATCACCACGAGATTGTGTGGTTCGGTGCGCAAGCGAACTGGAAAGTGGGAAGGTGAGTTAGTAACTGTAGGAGAGAGTGCTTTTGAAGCAGTAGAAAAAGTAATGATGACTTACTCTACTCAGTTTCCAGTGCAAAAACGTAATCGCCCTAAATTTTTCCACGATCACGGGTTTCCCTGGGAAATGGCTCAACCTTCAGTGAATACTTTTGATTGGAATAATCGCAAGCAGATGATGGTTCGCACTGTCAAGAACTTTATCGCCGATGCTACAGATTTGATTCCGGTAAAAGTGAAAAAAGTTGAGATGGATGTGACAGAAGCATCAACTTATGATATTGAAGTTGCCAGTATCCATGAATTTGTTTGTCAGGGAATTTTAGTAGCGAACAGTGCCGGAATGAGGCAGGGCAATAGTAGCGATCGCCTGTTTGCTGTAGCGAAGGATAATCTCTGGCGACAAGATGAAAACGGTAACTGGGGAATTGATCCAGAAAGAGATGCTCTGCGAATGGCAAATCACACCCATGTTTTCCATCACAAACCAACATTAGAAGAATGTGTTGAGGCAGTGAGAAAACAGTTTTATTCTGGTGAAGGTGCTATTCAGTGGGCAGGTGAAGCAGTTGCTCGTGCTAATCGCGATCTACTTTCAACCCCAGAAATAAAGAGTGATTTTATTAACGCTTATGGAGAAAATAATGCTAAAAAATGGTTTCAAGAACACTATCCAAATATTAGTAATGATGAACTGGAACATCGGTTAGCAAGATTAGGGTTAAATCCTTGCCATTCTGGGGATACTTTAGTTTCTACAGACCAAGGGTTAATTCCGATTCAGGATTTGGTAGGTAAACAGTTTAAAGCATTGGTGGATTTGCGTTCTGTCGGTTTATCTGGTGTGAAGTTAACGGATGCGATCGCTTTTGCGACGGGAGTTAAAACTACCTACAAAATTATGCTGACTAATGGAATGCAAATGCGATGTACAGCAGACCATCAACATTTTACGAGTCGAGGTTGGGTTAGCACTCAAGATTTAACTAATGATGACAATATTTATGTTCAGAGAGGAGCAGGTTATTTTGGCAAAGGTACTATTTCTGTTGCTCAAGCTCAAATGCTTGGTTGGTGGTATGGAGATGGATATAATGTTAGGATAAAAGCTCGTAGTAATGGTCATGGAAGGAAGCAAGACCACTTTGCTAAAGGGTTTGTTTTTAACCAAGATGAGTATGAAACTGCCAACAATATTGTAGGCAAAGCGGTTGCATCAATTACAGGAAGAGAATATGTAACTACACTGCATAAAGGAGTCTATGAATTCCGAACTCAATCTCCTAAATTAGAAAAGTTTTTTGCCGATTTAGATATAGTCGGAAAAGAAGAACTTCCTAATAATTTTCTGAGTCAATCTCAGGAAGTTTTAATTGGCTTTTTACAAGGAATTTTTAGTGCAGATGGCACAGTAGATAAAGATTCCATAAGAATTAAATTAGCCATGGTTTCGGAAAAACTACTCCAACAAATTCAATTGATTCTATCTAATTTAGGAATTATTAGTACAGTTAGATTAATTAGGAAAGAAGGTTACAGAGGTGTTCCTTATACAACTGTTGATGGAACTGAGAAAATTAGCTTAGATCGAGGCAGTTATGGATTATTTATCTCTACTTTTAACTTCAATTTATTTCAAGAATTAATCGGCTTTCCACTATCGCCAAGTAAGAATATTAAAGCTGAAAAATGGTTAAAAAAACCATTGCCTAATTATTGTGAGTCAACTATTAATTCTAAGTTTACTTCAAAGGTGAAAAAAGTTGAAGAATTTGGAGAAGAAGTTGTTTATGATTTGCACGTTCCTTTAACTAATTCTTTCATTGCTAATGGTTGTTTAACTCACAATTGTGGAGAAATAATTGGCTCTAACTTCCACTGCAACTTGTCAGAAATTCATCTGAATCAAATTGACCCAAATAACCATAAAGAACAGGAGGAAGCTTTTACTGCTGGCGCCCTTTCTGTGGCAACTTTACTAAACCATAAATTCCTCGAACCTCGCTATAATTCTAGTCGAGAATTAGACCCTATTGTAGGTGTTTCTTTTACTGGTTTATTTGACTTTTTTGTAAAAGCTTTTGGCATTGAATGGTTGCGTTGGTGGCAAGCAGGTCGTCCCGCAACAATTCAAGGTCTAGAGTTTAAACAACAGGAAGCAGAATATTTAACCCGTTGGCGCGAAATAGTACATCAGGTAGTGTGGGATTATTGCGATCACCACAACCTCAAACGTCCAAACCGTTGTACAACAGTTCAACCTAGTGGCACTAAGTCTCTGTTAACAAACGCTGCTCCCGGTTGGCATCCACCTTTTGGGTTGCGGTGGGTGCGACGCATTACTTTTGCCAAAAATGACCCCGTAGCATTAGCTTGTCTTGACTATGGTTATTCTGTAATTCCAGGGCAGTCAAGCAAAGATGAAAATGGAAATTTACTGAACGATCCTTTTGACGATCGGGCTAAAGAATGGTTAGTAGAAATTCCAGTACAGGTATCTTGGATAGATTTACCTGGGGTTGAAGAGATTACCATTGAGAAGTTCAGCGCTACTGCGATGTTTGACTTTTACATGGGAGTACAACAACATTGGACAACTCATAACAGCAGTAGCACCATTTTATTAACGGAAGCAGAAATTGAACCTCTTGGCAAACGTATTTATGAAGCAATTCGTGATGACGAGGGTTATATTTCCTCAGCGTTGTTAGCGCGGTTTGATGCACCTTTCCCCCGGTTGCCATTTGAACGCATATCTCAGGAGGAATATGAAAAAATGCAAGAGGATGTATTGCGTCGTCGCAAGTCCGATAATTTTTCCGAGCTGATGAATGGTTATGTGTTAGCTAGTGAGTTGCCAGAGATGGGACCTCAAGACCCCGCTTGTTCTGGAATGGTTTGTGAATTGAAAGCTTCGGAACCTCAAGTTAACTAAAATTTGTAGCTGTAGGGATTTATGGCTGGATATCTTTCATATCTGTCCACCCTACAATGTTTGGTATTAGTGCATTGTCATGGTATAGATAGCGGGAGCAAGATGCTCCCAC
>NZ_JAAHGK010000315.1:0-6403 GCF_010672505.1 Okeania sp. SIO2B9
AAATGTTTTTGAGTTTCCGCAACAGTATGACAACTACTATACCAAGTACAAATACTACATTTTTGCCGTGTCATAAATACTTCTGGTTCTAAGCGATTTTGCAACATTGAAATTAACTCAGAAATAGTTTCCTGCATTTGCTCAATTCGCTTTTCTAAATTAACTTTATATAACCCTTTCTTTCGGAGAATCAACCAAGCAGCTTCTGGCCAAACTCCTTGAATACTTGCTAATATTTGAGCGTGGAAAGTAGCAACTATTTGATATTCTAATTTCGGACGTTTGCTTAACTTAATATCTGTGGGAATATAAACCCAATCACCAAACCGAGAATATCCAGGCTGTTTAATCAATAAAACTGGATGACTGACCAAATTAATAGTCTGATTTTGTGAGAATGAGTTGATTGAAGATTGCTGAATAATTAATATTCCCTGATAAATAACATCAATACCTGCTGCCATTAATACTTCTGTAGCTTTTCCCCCTGCAATTAAATCTCCACGAGGATAATCAGGCTTTTGATAAATATAATTCTTGATAATGCTCGACCTAAATTCCGAACTATCTTTAATTAATTTCAGCAGAAAATCATTAGGAGAATCTTGTTGCGTAAAATCTCCATAGGTATCTAAAAATACTTTTCTAGAACAACGTTGATAAGAAAGTAGCTGAGAGTCAGTTATAAACATTAATTATTTAGTTAGTGAGTCAACCACTTTGCGGAAGTTAAAAATCCAAAATAGCACAACTATATATATATATAGTTAGTCTAGTCCACTTGTTGAATTGAGATAAAATCGAGATATAAAGACCAAACATTTCTGACTATTCAACAGTGAAATATAGAAAAAATTCACTGCAACAATAACTATAAAAATGTCAAAAAAGCTACGCCAGCCATCTCCAACTAATCGCCTGACGGTACTTTATATTGCCGGACTCAGCGTAATAGCCGGATTATTTATATTTGAACAATTTTTAGTAGAAAGATCCCTAAAATATCAGTTTACCAGTTCTCGGGTAATTAACATCGCAGGTCGTCAACGAATGCTGAGTCAAAAACTTAGCAAAGCAGCATTAGCTATCCAGTCTAGCTCCAACTCAAAAGTCAGAAAACAACGTCAACAGGAACTCGAAAATGTTGTCCAGTTGTTCCAAACCTCCCATGAGGGACTACAAAAAGGTGATTCAGACTTAGGATTACCCAGTAATAATAGTCCCACGGTAAAACAAATGTTTGCGGAGATGGACGAATATTATCAAGCAATAGTTAAGGCCGCTCAGGGTTTGCTAGTAATCATTAACTCACAGTCACCACAAGCAAATACTAGCCCTTTTGTAGAAACCATTCTCAAAAATGAGGCCCTTTTTCTTCCACGGATGAATCAAATTGTCTTCCAATATGATGCCGAAGCTCGACAAAAGGTTCAGCAAACTAGACGAATCGAAAATTTATTATTAACAGTTGCGATATTACTACTAATATCAGAGGGAGTATTTGTATTTAGACCTGCAGTCAACAAACTTCAAGTTTATCTGGAAGAAAAAGTCAAAACTCAGGAACAAACGACCAAAATAGCAGCAGAATTAGAACAAAAAAATCAGGAATTAAATGCGGCCTTAAAGGAAGCTCAATCTATAGCCAAGCTGAAATCAGAATTTATGGCCAACATGAGTCACGAAATACGTACCCCAATGAATGGAGTAATTGGGATGACTGGTTTGCTGCTAGATACTAATCTCAATCCCCAACAACGAAACTTTGTGGAAATTATTCGCAGTAGTGGAGATAACTTGTTAATCATTATTAATGATATTCTCGACTTCTCAAAAATAGATGCCGATAAGTTAGAGTTAGAAAGCCAAGCTTTTGACCTCCGAGAATGTGTAGAATCTTGTCTAGATTTGCTAGTGCCTCAAGCTACAGATAAAGCATTAGACTTAGCCTACATTATAGACGATTATACTCCCTGCAGAATTATGGGTGATGTGACTCGGCTGCGTCAAATTCTGGTCAATTTAGTCAGTAATGCTGTTAAATTTACTCATTCTGGAGAAGTAGTAATAAATGTTACTGCTGAAGAAGTTAACTCAGACAATTCTCAATCTCCCACCCACCAAATCCATTTTGCTGTCAGAGATACTGGTATTGGTATTCCACCAGAAGGTTTAAAGCGACTTTTTCAGCCTTTTTCTCAAGTAGATTCTTCAACTACTCGTAAATACGGGGGTACAGGTTTAGGCTTAGTTATCAGTAAGAAACTGTGTGAAATGATGGGCGGACAAATGTGGGCAGAAAGCGGGGGTAATGTCGCTGGAAATCCCTTGGTAAATCAAAATAATTTAGCTTCTGCAAATTCTTTTGCTGTAGGTTCAACGTTTCACTTCACAATCTTAGCTCAAAGTGCTCCCAGTATTCCTAAAGTTTATCAAAACCCTCAGCCTCAACTTAATGGTAAACGAATATTAGTAGTTGATAATAATCCTACTAATCGACTGATTCTAAAAATACAAAATAAAAAATGGGATATCATATCTACAGAAGTAGATAGTGCTGCAAAAGCTTTAGAGTTGCTGAAGAAAGGTAAAAAGTTTGATCTAGCTATTTTAGATATGCAAATGCCGGAAATGGATGGTCTAACTTTAGCTGCTGAAATTCGTAAGTTTCCTGAACTGAAAACACTGCCATTAGTTATGTTAACTTCAATAGGTTCTCCCAAAGGTAATACAAGCAATTTGCAAGCTTGTCTAAATAAGCCGATTAAGCCAGATCAGTTATATAAAGTACTGATGCAGATTTTTGCTAATCAGGTAGTCAATATGAAAAATCAAGCTGAGATCAAGATTGATAGCCATCTGGCGATACGACTACCTTTAAGAATTTTACTAGCTGAAGATAATGTAGTGAATCAAAAAGTTGCATTGTCGATGTTAGGACGAATGGGTTATCGCCCTGATGTGGTTAGTGATGGATTAGAAACTTTGATAGCTTTAGAAAAAGTACCCTATGATTTGGTGTTGATGGATGTGCAAATGCCAGAAATGGATGGTTTGGAAGCAACAAAACATATTTGTGACAAATATGGCAATGAGTTAGACAACAGACCTGTTATTGTGGCCATGACGGCGGGAGCTATGGAGGGCGATCGGGAAATTTGTTTGCAAACTGGTATGGATGATTATATGAGTAAACCAGTTAAGATTGAAGATGTACAGGAAATACTGGAAAATTGGGGAGAAATAATCATAGCCAAAAAAAACTCTTGCGCTACAAACACAACAGTTAGAAAAAACTCCTTCTCTACCATCTCCACCACCACAATCACAAACAGCTTCTAGTTCTCCTCCAGTGATAGTGGAGGTCATTGAAAATATTCGCCAAGAAGTACAGATAGAGGGCGAAGCAGATCTGGTAACGGACCTGATCGATTTGTTTATTGAAGATACTCCACAGCAGTTACTAGCTATTAAAGAGGCGATCGATAACTCTGCCACAAAAACACTAAAAAAAAGCGCTCATTCTTTGAGAGGTAGCAGTGGTAATTTAGGAGTAGTGCGCTTGGCTGAAATCTCTGCAATATTAGAGCAGAAGGCTAAAGCTGGTACCATAACAAAAGCAGAAGCAGAAACACTTTTCACTCAATTAGAAAATGAGTTTATTATTGCTAAGTCTGTTTTAGAAGAATTACAAGTTTAAATAAAAATTTATGGTATAATCCCAAAGCACTAAATGATTAGATAATCTGCAATATTTATATGAATCATCATCCCTCTCAATTATCAAATTATCAACAAAATTTTCCGGCTTTAGCTAATAAAATTTATTTTAATTATGGTGGGCAAGGACCAATGCCTGAAGCATCTTTACAGGCAATTTATCAGTCTTATCAAGAAATACAAAATATCGGACCTTTTTCTGGAAAAGCCGGAATTTGGGTAGAAAAACAAGTAGCTTCAGTCCGGAGGGCGATCGCTGCTGAGTTAGGAGTTTCTCCAGATACTATTACTCTGACAGAAGATGTTACTGTCGGTTGTAACATTCCACTTTGGGGGATTGATTGGCAAGCAGGAGACCATATATTACTTTCTGACTGCGAACATCCTGGAGTGATTGCTACAATTGAGGAGATTCAAAGACGTTTTAAAATAGAGGTTTCTACTTGCCCGATTATGGCAACTTTAAATGAAGGAGACCCTGTAGAAGTTATTGCTAATAATTTACGCCCAAACACTAAATTATTAGTAATTAGCCATATATTGTGGAATACAGGTCAGGTTTTGCCATTGACTGAAATTGTTAAAATGTGTCAAAGTTTCTCTCCTTTTCCAGTAAAAGTATTAGTTGATGCTGCTCAATCTGTAGGGGTTTTACCTTTAAAATTAGCCGAAACAGAAGTTGATTTTTATGCTTTTACTGGTCATAAATGGTGGTGTGGTCCTGGTGGTTTAGGGGGACTTTATGTCAGTGCTGAAGCCAGGAAAAATTTAAGCCCTACTTTTATTGGATGGCGGAGTGTTATCAAAGATAAAAGTGGTAAACCAATTGCTTGGCAACCTAATGGTAAACGTTACGAAATTGCGACTTCTGCTTATCCTTTATCTCCGGCTTTAAAGGAGGCGATCGCTCTACATAATCAGTGGGGAACTGCTGAAGAAAGATATGAAAAAATTAAAGAATTAAGTGCATATTTATGGGAAAATTTAAAGAAAATTCCTGAGATTAATTGTTTGCGAACTGCACCGCCAGAAGCTGGATTAGTTTCTTTTCAGTTAACTAATGGTAAGTCTCATCAACAGTTAGTTGAATATTTAGAAAAGCAGGGAATGATGGTACGAACTATTCTCGATCCAGATTGTGTAAGAGCTTGTGTTCATTATTTTACTCAAGAGGCAGAAATTGATAAATTAGTTGCAGAAATTAAAGCTTTTGGGTAACAGCGAACCGAGGAGAAAGTAGGGAAGTTCTATGGAACCTCCCTAGAGCAAGATGTTATAGAACCCATTTGAGGTCTATCTATATTATATTTATATAGTTAAAGATGGGGAGATGGGGGGATGGGAGCATTTTTCTACCTGCTTGGTGCGTGTTCCCTCACAGGAGTCAGCATTCCCTTGCGTCATATCCCGCGACGACGCTAGTCACATCTGGTAGCGCACCAAGAGAAAAGAATGATTTGCGACCTGAAAAATGGTATTGAAGCAATTCATTCTGACTCGGTCCTCCTGACTTCCCCTCCCAGGAGGGGTTAGGGGTGGGTTGACTCCTAAGAAATATCCTAGCTATTTGTAGCAAATATTTATTAATTTGGTATTACTTATATAACACAAACACCTTTAACTTAATATATAATATAAAGTCAAATTGACTTCTGGTTATAGGTGAGACACTATGAGATTTATATTAGGGATCGTTGCTGTTTTAATAATTTGGGTAATGCCAGCAAAAGCACAGATATCAAATACTCAAGTTCAGGCATTAGTTGAAGCACTCCGACTAGCGGCACCGCAAACAGGAACAGAAAATGATGGATTGTATAGCGACTGGCAAATTAAGCCAGATAATATTCCCAGGTGGTCGAGACTTTGCACTGGAGAGGAAATGACTGTAAAAGAGTTTGAAGCAAATACAACAAAAGCAAGGGAAATTTTGGGATGCGTAATGGAAGATATTTTGAAAGAGCAGTATGCTGCTAGTGGTAATGATGAGTCGTTAGCAGTGCGTCGAGCAGCAGCATGGTGGATGGCAGGAGATCCAAATCAATATAATCAAGGTGAGATTGGTAGCTATACTGATAAGGTTTTAGGTTTCTATAGAACCCATTTGAGATCTATTTAAAAAGAGATGGGGAGGTGGGGAGTATTTTTCAACCTGCTTGGTGCGCGTTCCCTCACAGGAGTCAGCATTCCCATGGCTTCGCTTAACATCACCGATGAAGAGTGTGTCTAGGATTGTCTAGATTTTTAGAAGGTGAGAAGTTTAGGAGTAACTTTTTTACTTACTTCCTAAACCTTTTGGGACAACTATAGCGATCGCTCAATTAGTACAATTGGCCTTTTTAAGCATTAGCCATAACCTTCTAAGAGCAAGGCTAATTACTTTAAAAGGAATTAGAGTTTTGAAGTCCTTAGCTTTTTCTGTGTTTATAGCCTCCAGTAAATCTACATTTACACCCGATTCAGCAGCCAAAAGAAAACTTTTTTTAGCTTGAATTGCACCAATTTTAATTGCCTTAATTTGCAGAAGTGCAGGAATATTAGGAGTTTCAGCCATGGACTTCTCAATAAGCGCTATCGCCTCAATCTGCCTATCAAAATATTTAGTAATAGCTTGGACTTTGCTTAGACTTTCATCACTAGAATATTTAGCCAGCAACTCATCATATTTAGTCCCCAATTCCCT